>RFJM01000429.1 GCA_003694905.1 Caldilineae bacterium | reverse complement strand
TAACTACCTGGGTGTCATTCACATGCCCGAGCAGACCGCCAATCTTTGTTTCGGCGACGACGATCTCCGCAGTCTTTACATCACCGCCTCGACCTCCCTGTATCGCTTGCGCGTGGCCATTCCAGGCCGTTCTTTGTTCCAGGAGGTGTGAGTCGGCAGATGTTCCCGTGGCGTTCACTTACGCCCTATCACGCTTCAGGAGGTGTCTATGACATGAGACCCAACCACGTAGCCTCGCTTCGGCCAGGCTTCCCAGTATCCTTTTGCAGGTAGACTCACTACCACCACTCGTTTTCAGGAGGACCAAGGTCATGAAAACCCGTAACAAGCGATCCATTCTCGTGTTGGCCCTGGCTGTGGCGCTGTTGGCCGTCCTGGCTGCCGCCTGCGCCGCGCCGGCACCCGCTCCTGCCGCTCCGGCCGAGCAGCCCGCTGAGCAACCCGCTGCACCGGCAGAGCAACCGGCTGCGGCGCCGTCCGAGGAGGAGTTACCATTCAACTTGAAGCCAGGAAAGCCCTATGACGGTACCGAACTGAACTTCCTGATCTGCTGCGCCACAGCTGCCCAGTTCCACTCGTTGGCGCTGCGCAGCAACAGCGATTTCTACGAGATGACCGGCATCAAGGTGCATTGGGACGACGTGCCTTACGGTGCTTTCCAGGAGAAGCTGGTCACTGAGGCCACCTCGGCGTCCGACAAGTACGATCTCTTTGCCTTCACCGATGCCTGGGGTGCCGGGCTCAAGCCCTACATGGTTCCGCTGGACCAGTTTGTGGAGGAGAACAGCAATATCATCGATCTCTCCGATTATCCCCCAGCCTACATCGAAGCCGGCAAGGGGCTCGACGGTAAGCTCTACGGCCTGCCCCTGCGCGGCCATCCCTTCATGTTCTTCTACCGGACCGATATCTTCGAGGAGTTGGGAATAGAAGTCCCCACCACCTGGGAAGAGATGGAACAGGCTGCACAGACCATCAAGGATTCCGGTTACGGCGGCGAGGACTTCTACCCGCTGTCAGTTTACTACGGTATCAACGCAGGCCAAAATACGTTCTGGTGGGAAGCATTGCTGTGGAGCAACGGTGGCGAACTCTTCGATGACAGCTGGAAACCCATCTTCAACAGCGACCTCGGGCTGGAAGCCACCGAGCGCTACATCGGCTGGCTTCGTAATGGGCTCACCGGGCCGGGTTCGGTAGCCTACAACGAGCAAGAAGGTCTGGAGGAATTCATTCAGGGCCGTGCTGCGATGTTCATGGGCTGGTGGTGGATGTACAGCCGCATGATCAACTGCGAGCGTGCGCCCGATGTCTGCGAAAATGTCGGTTTTGCGGTCGCTCCCAGTTGGGAAGGAAAAGGCAAGCCGCGCACCTACGGACATGTCTGGCCCATGGGCATCAACAAGTACTCGAAGAAGCAGGAAGCGGCCTTCGAGTACATGAAGTGGATTCACAGCGCCGAGGTCCAGAAGGAAGTCATCATGGACAAGAGCTCGCCTGAGGTGAGCACCAATGTAGCGACACGCCTTTCCGTGTTGCGTGACCCCGAGGTCAACGCCGTCAACAACGGACTGCCCGCCGTGGGCGCGGAGATCCTGGCTAATGCCCGCACCAATCCCATCATCCCCGAATGGCTGGAGATCCTGAGCGTGCTGGAGATCGGCATCAACGACATGGCCGCAGGCGGTGCCGATGTCAAAGCCACCCTTGACCAGATGGCGGCCGACGTCGAAGCTATCATGGATCGGGCGGGATACTATAAGTAGGACCCGTTACCTCTGGCTACCGGAGCCTCACCCGAGGTTCCGGTAGCCACCTCGTCCCCAATCACTCGCGACGAATGGCCCGATGCGCCCTCGCCCGCGGGAAGTGAGTAGTGAGTATGCGCGGAAGCCGATTGATCCGATTCCTATTGCTGGCCCCGGCGGTGATCGTGGTCTTGGCCGTCTCTGCCTTCCCCATGATCAACACGTTCATTCTCAGTTTTCGGGAATGGCGCCTGGACCGTTCCCCGACGCCGCAAGGCTTCGTGGGGTTCGAGAATTATGCCCGAGCCTTTGGCGACCGCTTCTTTTGGAACAGCATCAGCGTCACGGCCACCTTTACCGTCATATCGGTGACCATGTCGGTGGTCTTAGGGCTGGCCTTCGCCCTGGTGCTACAGAAGCCAAGCCGTCTCAACACGTTTGCTAAGACCCTGCTTATCTTCCCCTTCGCCGTAGCGCCTATTCTCAAAGGCTTCTCGTGGCGTTTCATGCTCAACCCCTCTTGGGGCGTCTACGACACATTGCTGGACGCGCTCATCCCTCCGGCCAGAGATGTCGTCTGGTTGGCCGATCCCTTCTGGGCTCAGTTCTGGCTGGCGGTGTCGGAGGTATGGGGCTGGGCGCCCATCATCGCCCTGATGTTCGTGGGCGCGTTGGGTGCCATTCCCACGGACATCTTCGAGGCGGCGAAGGTGGAAGGCGCCTCCAACTGGCAGCTCTTTTGGAAGGTCACCCTGCCCTTGCTCAGCCCTGTCATTGTCATCATCACCTTGTTGAAGACCATCTTCTCCCTGAAGATGTTCGACCAGGTGGTTTCGATGACCGGGGGAGGGCCGGGCCGCGCCACCCAGACCCTGAATTACTACGTCTACATCAATGGCTTCCGCTTCCTTGATATGGGTTACGCCAGCGCACTGGCCTACATTCTCATTGTCGCCCTGACCATCTTCGCGGTCTTCTACGTGCGGGCTCTCTATCGGCAGGGGGCAGTCTGATGTCCAACTCACGTTACATCTGGCGAAAGCGCCTGGGCTGGCTGGTCGAGAAAGTGGCGGTCCTGTTCATCCTTCTCTTCATCGCCTTTCCCATCTATTGGCTGCTCATCACGGCCTTTAAGCCCGAGGAGTTCGTTTATTCGAATGCCTTCATCTTTCCTCCCACCCTGGCTAACTTTCGGGCCATCTTTGCCGGCGATCCCCTTGATTTCAAGCCCTACCTTTTGAACAGCCTGGTCATCTCAACCGCAACGGTGTTGCTGGCGATACCTCTGGCCACCATGGCGGCCTACACCCTCTCACGCTATGCTTTCAAAGGCAGCCTCCCTCTTCTCATCTGGTTTCTAACCACGCAATTCCTCCCCCCCGTGGTGGTGGTCATCCCCTTCTTCATCCTCTTCCGTCGGCTGGGTTTGGTGGATACTCAGATCTCCCTGATTATCATCAACCTTTCGCTGGTGGTGCCGTACGCGGTGTGGATGCTCAAGGGTTTTGTTGACGCCCTGCCCACCGAAATCGAAGAGGCTGCGGTGGTGGACGGATGCAATGAATTCGAGGTCCTGCGTCGCATCACCTTCCCGCTGATGATGCCCGGCGTCATCACCACGGCGGTGTTTGCCTTCATCATGTCCTGGAACGAGTTCCTCTACGCGCTGGTGCTCACGCGCGATGAGGCCACCACCATGACCGTGGGGTTGCTCTCCACCCAGACCCATCGCGGCGTGCAGTGGGAATGGATGTCGGCCGCGGGTCTGCTGGTGATGGTCCCGATCTTTTTCCTCTCACTCACCATCCGCAACTACTTTGTGGAAGGCATGACTATGGGGGCGGTGAAGTGACATGGACGAGCGTACCGACATCCTGCTGCACAAGATGGGCGATATCGGCCAGATCCTGATGCCGAACCGGGAGCGCCACCAGAGCTTGCGCGGCTTCGAGGAGCACTACACCGACATTGTGGACTACATCATCCGCGCCACCTATCGTATCTGGGAGAAAAAAGGGCTGGGCCTGATCTATGACCACTATCACCATGGTGTGAAGGTCTGGACCTCGGACGGGCTGATGGCCGGCCGCGAGGCGGTGATCGCTGCCTCGGTCCAGATGCAGGCGGCCTTCCCCGATCTGCGGCTCTATGGCGATGAGGTGATCTGGTCAGGCGATGACGATGTGGGGTTCCATTCCTCCCATCGCATCACCTGGG
>RFJM01000055.1 GCA_003694905.1 Caldilineae bacterium | reverse complement strand
GGTCTTAATTTGGGGCAGCTCGCGGGCGGCGCCCCCCGGAAAAAACCGCGGCCACACACGACCGGACAAACCGCCGCCGTTTCAGCTTACCATGTGGCGCTGCTCAGGACTGGCGGCGGCGCCAGGCTGGAATGCCTCTCCTGTAGGTTGCCCCCATCCTGAAATGCACCCCGTTGTCTGATCGAAGTCCCGTAGAGAAGTATTTTGTGCTATAATATAGACGCACCCACGGCGCGGCCACGAGTTGGAAAAGACCCTGACCAACTTCTTGCTTGCGGCCGGCGTTTGGCCGCGAAGTTTGCGCGCGCACCATGAGCCTGGTCCATCGGTCGCCGCAGATGGTCGAAGCGGCCGACCAAGGAGGTTATCATGAAACGACTTTCCGGCATGAGAGGTGCCACCCTCACCGAGTATGCTGTCGTCCTGGGTGTACTCGGCGTGATCGTCATTGGAGCCCTTTGGATCCTGACAAGCAGCATTGTCAACGTCAGCACTACGTTTTCGAAGGCCTTGCCCTCCGCGGGCCAAGCCACGGATCCGGTATCGCAGACGCTGAAGACGGCCGACATGCTCATTAAGTTGATACAGGAATACTATGAAGAACACGGGCGCTGGCCCCGAAGCTGGGAGCCTTACAACTTCTCAGATCTCGGCCTGGACCCTGACGAATGGACATTGCCCCGCAACGGAGTCAAGTTCAACCCCGCGGGCGACCGGCTGGGCATCACCAACGTGATTGGCGACGAGTACCAGGTCTACATCAAGACGCCGGGTGGCGAAGAGCTACATCTCTACGACGGATACAACATCTGGTACAATTTCGCCGACGGGCGCTGGTACTATCATGACATCGCAGACAACATCGTAGTCGACATATCTACGCTACGCATCGAACAGAAAGGAAAGGGAGGAGGTGACACCGGCGGTGGCAATCAAGGCACGGGATGAATCGACGCGCCCCGCTCTTCGTGCCCCGGCAGGCGTCCCCAGATCGCGACGTGTTTGACGGAATGGCTGCCGCGGCGTAGAATCTGACGAGCCGCATCCATCTCCGTTGTGCAGGCATCCCATGAATCATACCAACGGCTACAAGCTACTCGTCACCTACAATTACCTGTCGCATCGCGAGCTGGAATACCGTCGTTTCATGATCCAGCGCTGGATCCCCGCCATGCAGGAACTGGGGTTGGAGCCCGGTGACGTTCTGCACACGATGTACGGTGATTATCCCAGGCGGCTGGTAGTGCTGTACGCGCCCAATCTGGAGACCCTGCAGCGGGCGCTGGAGAGCGAAGCCTGGCAACAGTGGCACGAACGTATGCTGACATTTGTGCGCAATCTGGATTATCGCGTCGTGCCGGCACGGCCCTGGCTTCAGTTCTGAGAGAGGCCGACTTCCATCCAGGCTGCGGGGTGAACCGCCAGGCATGGGGAGCCGCGTGCGACGGTGACGCAAGCGCGTCGCAGCTGTGCCCACCGACTTCTGCCGGAGGACCCTTCCTGCGGATGTCAGCGGTGAGGCTGGGGCGCGAGCCGGCCTGCCTATACGGGAACGGGGAAATCCTGCAGGAAGACCCGAACCTCCGCAGCAATCCGCGCTTTCAGCTGCTCATCGTGAGGAGCGCGCAATACCTGGACCATCCAGCGTGCCAGCTGGCGGAATTCGGCCGTGCCCAGGCCCCTGGTGGTCATGGCGGGCGAGCCAATGCGAATGCCGCTGGGGTCCATGGGCTTGCGGGTGTCGTAAGGGATCAGGTTCTTGTTGACGGTGATGCCCGCTTCGCCCAAAGCCTGCTCGGCCAGCGCTCCGCCAATACCGATGGAGGTGACGTCGACCAGTGCGACGTGGTTGTCGGTGCCGCCGGAAACAAGACGCAGCCCGTGAGCCATAAGTTCGTCGGCCATGGCCTGCATGTTGTCGATCACGGCCTGGGCGTAGCGGCGGAAGGAGGGCTGTAGCGCTTCGCCCAGAGCTACGGCCTTGCCCGCGATCTGATGCATGAGAGGACCACCCTGGAGGCCGGGGAAAACGGCCTTGTCCACTTTGCGGGCCAGTTCTGCCTTGCAAAGGATGAGCCCGCCGCGAGCCCCGCGCAGCGTCTTGTGGGTGGTGGTAGTCACCAGGTCGCAGTAAGGCACAGGGTCGGGATGCAGGTCGGCCGCGACCAGGCCGGCGATATGGGCCATATCCATCATCAAGTAGGCACCCACTTCATCGGCAATGGCGCGTAGCGGCCGGGTGTCTATCTGCCGGGGATAGGCGCTGGCCCCACAGAGAATGAGCTTGGGCCGAACTTGCAGTGCCAGCTCGCGAATGGCGTCGTAGTCCAGCATTTCAGTCTGCCGATCGACGCCGTAGCTGTGAAACTGGTACGTCTTGCCACTGACGTTGAACTTAGCCCCGTGCGAAAGGTGCCCGCCATGGTCTAGTTTCATCCCCAGGACTTTGTCGCCGGGCTGAAGCACGGCCATGTAGGCAGCTTCGTTGGCGGGAGAGCCCGCGTGGGGCTGAACATTGGCATGTTCCGCTCCGAAGAGCTTTTTTGCCCGATCAATGGCGATCTGTTCTACGATATCGACATATTCACAGCCACCGTAATAGCGCGCACCGGGCAAGCCTTCGGCGTACTTATTGGTGAAGATGGACCCGATGGCTGCCAGGACGGCCGGGCTGACGTAGTTTTCGGATGCGATCAATTCAACATGATCTTGCTGACGTTGTCGTTCTTTTTCCAGAACCTCGAACACCTCGGGATCGGCGAGGCGCAGGGCCTTGCGCGGATCGGGTGCCTGGTCCCAGGGAACAATGGAAGAGGTGAGGGTAGGCGCAGTCATGGTAGAATCCTCATTGGCTTGGGAATGGGAGTGATTTCAGTGTATCACAGAAAAGCCCGGATCCGCGACATGGAGGAGTGGCCGGGATGTGACCGGCTGCCCCTATTTTGAAACGCATCCCTGACTTGAGAGCGCTTTGTCAGAATCCCCGGCTCATGCTATCATTTCTCAGCCCTCTTGCAAGGACCGTTCAGCGACGTGTCGAAAACTTTCTTTCCATTGCATTCTCCACACATACCTCAGACTACGAACCCGGACACGGAGTCGGCTCTCCGTGTCCCTTTTTGTGAGATGAGATCATGACCAAGTTCATCTTCGTCACCGGCGGGGTTGTCAGCGGCCTGGGCAAAGGTGTCACCGCTGCGGCCATCGGCCGGCTGTTGCGCAGCCGCGGCATCAGCGTGGCCGGCCAGAAACTGGACCCCTATCTCAACGTCGATCCCGGCACCATGAGTCCTTATCAGCACGGCGAGGTCTTCGTCACCGACGATGGCGCCGAGACCGACCTGGATCTGGGACATTACGAACGCTTTACCGGCGTCAATGTCACCCAGTCCAGCAACGTCACCAGCGGCCAGATCTATGCCGAAGTGATTGCGCGGGAGCGTCGCGGGGACTATCTGGGCGGTACGATTCAGGTGATCCCCCACGTCACCAACGAGATCAAGCGCCGCATCAATATGGTGGCGCGAGAAACCGGCGCCGAAGTGGTTCTCGTCGAAGTGGGAGGCACGGTGGGCGACATTGAGGGGCTTCCATTTCTGGAAGCCATTCGCCAGATGCGCAACGATGCCGGCCGTCAAAACACCCTCTTTATCCATCTTACCCTGCTGCCTCACCTGGGGGCTACCAACGAGCTCAAAACCAAGCCCACCCAACACAGCGTTCGCGAGTTACGAGGCATCGGCATCCAGCCCGATGTCATCTGCTGCCGGTCGGACCATCCCGTGGACGACGAGGTGCGCCAGAAGATCGCCCTTTTCTGCGATGTCGAACCCCGCGCCGTCATCCCCCTGGTGACGGCGCGCAGTATCTACGAAGTGCCCCTGACGCTCGAAGAAGCGGGACTGGGCGATCTCCTGGTGGAACGACTGCAGCTCAAAGCAACGCCGCCGCTGCTCGACCCCTGGCGGGAGATGGTAGAACGCATCTTTGCACCGAAGCCGTCGATCCGCGTCGGTCTGGTGGGCAAGTATGTTCAATTGCAGGATGCCTACATGAGCGTGCGCGAGGCCCTTTTTCACGCTGGCATAGACCTGAACTACGATGTGGAAATCGACTGGATCAGCGCCGAAGATCTGGAAAAAGGCCGGGGGCTGGAGCGGCTGGAAGCGGTCGACGGCATTGTCGTTCCGGGCGGATTTGGCTATCGGGGCATCGAGGGCAAGATCGTGGCGGCCAATTTCGCGCGGCGGAATCGCGTCCCCTATCTCGGCCTGTGCCTTGGCATGCAGGTCATGTGCATCGAGTTTGCGCGCTACGTTTTTGACAGCGATAAGCCCAACAGCACCGAATTCGATCCCACCACACCCTACCCGGTTATCGATCTGATGGCCGATCAGCGCGACGTCATCGACATGGGTGGCACCATGCGTCTTGGTCTCTATCCCTGCCGGTTGCAGCCGGGCACCCGCGCTTACGAAGCCTACGGGGTGGATATGGTGCAGGAACGCCACCGCCACCGCTGGGAATTCAACAATGCTTTTCGTTCCTCGCTGGGCGAGGCGGGTCTGGTCTTTAGTGGGCTGAGCCCCGACGGCCATCTGGTCGAGATCGCGGAACTGGCCGATCATCCCTTCATGTTGGGCAGCCAGTTCCACCCTGAGTTCAAATCGCGTCCGGGGCAACCTCACCCCCTGTTTTCGGCCTTTCTGCGGGCAGCCATCGCTCATCGGCAGTCGCGTCAGTCGGGCGACGGCGTGGCCGCGGCGGAAGAAGCCGATCGAGAAACGGAGATCGCCTGAGCCAGACTATCGCCGGCGGCCACCTTTGCAGCAGGCAAAAACTCTGCTACACTCGAAAAAATGTGGTATACTGTACTTTAACCACATCCGATAGTTTGTATCTCGCGACATGGTGCCACCCGCAGGTGATGCGCCCGAAGCTCTTCGGTCAATGAGCATCGCCCGCTGTGTCTCATGCTGTGGTGCTGCGGCCGCACGGCATGAACCATGTCCCTTCACACAGTTCATAGCCGGGACTTTTCCCGAGACCCCAAGGATATACGGAGAAGATATGGCCGGTCATAGCAAATGGGCCAACATCAAGCGACGAAAATCGGCCGTCGATGCCAAGCGCGGCAAGCTCTTTACCAAGATCGCGCGCGAGCTACAGATTGCCGCCCGGCAGGGGGGGCCTGACCCCGAAGCCAACATCCGCCTGCGACTGGCGCTGGACAAAGCCCGCGCGGCCAACATGCCCAAGGAGAACATCCAGCGGGCCATCAACCGCGGGGCAGGGCTGGAGAAAGGCAGCGAATTGGAGGAAGCCGTCTACGAAGGATACGGTCCCCACGGCGTTGCCATGCTGGTGGAAGTACTCACCGACAACCGCAATCGCACGGTGGCCGAGGTGCGCCACGTCTTTAGTAAGGCGGGCGGTAGCCTGGCCGGTGCCGGCGCGGTGGCCTGGCAGTTCGAGCGCAAGGGCCAGATCAGCGTCAAGACCGCGGGCATGGACGAGGAAGACCTCTTCCTGCTGGCTGTAGATGCAGGTGCCGAAGATGTCGACTTCAATGACGACGGCACGGCGGAAATCATCACCGACGCCACCGAACTGGCTGCGGTGCGCGATCGCCTGGCCGAGGCCGGCATCGAAGTCGAATCGGCCGAGCTGACCATGGTACCGCAGAATGAAATCGAGCTGCCTGTCCAGGACGCCATGAAAGTGCTCAACCTCCTGGAGAACCTGGAAGACCTGGACGATGTCCAGAAGGTTCACTCCAATCTGGCACTCAGTGACGAACTCCTGGCCGAAATGGAAGTAGCGTGAGCTCTCGATCCGAGATAGTCCTGGGCATCGATCCCGGTACGGCCATTACCGGCTACGGTCTTGTCAGCGAGCAGGATGGCGAACTCCAGGCAATTGCCTATGGCGTAATACGTACCCCCGCCGAAGACCCCCTGCGAGTACGGCTGGTCCAGATCTACGATGCCCTTCGTGAACTCATCCGGCATCACAAACCGGCTGCCGCCGCCGTCGAGGAGCTCTTCTTCGCCAGGAATGCGCGCACAGCCCTCAGCGTGGGGCATGCGCGAGGAGTCGTGCTTCTGGCCGTCGCCCAGAGCAATCTGCCCCTCTTCCATTACAAACCTGCCCAGGTCAAACAGGCCGTGACCGGATACGGTGGCGCCGACAAGCAGCAAGTTCAGGAAATGGTACGTATGTTGCTCGGACTGGATGAGCGTCCGCAGCCGGATGATGCCGCCGACGCCCTCGCCGTTGCCATTTGTCACATCCACTCCACCGCCATGTTGCGGCTTGGCCTTTGACAACCCGCACCTACGTGCTTTCTCGCCCTCCTCATCTCACACGCCACCGCCTGAAAAAATGCCCGATACGCCAAAACGCAAACGCCGCATTCTCATTGCCGAGGACGAAGCTCCCCTGCGGAACCTTATCGAACTCAGCCTGAAAGCCAACGATTACGAAGTCATCAATGCTGTAGACGGTAAGGAGGCTCTGGAGCGTTTCAAACATGAACAGCCCATCGACATGGTGATTCTGGACGTCATGATGCCCCATGTCGATGGATTCACGGTTTTGCAGAAGATCCGCGAAGTCTCAGAGGTGCCTGTGGTCATGCTCACCGCGCTTGGCTCGGGCGACGACATCGTCAAGGGTTTTCAGCTGGGTGCAGATGACTATATCACCAAGCCCTTCACATTTCGCGAGGTGGCGGCACGGATCGAAGCCATCCTACGTCGTGTGGAGTGGATGAATCTGCCGCCCCCAGAGCCTGTCATTCTCCGTCGCGGCGACATCGAGATCGACAAGGAACTGCATACCGTCAAGGTACGCGGCGAGGAGTGCCACGTCACTCCCATCGAATTTGAACTGCTGAAGTACTTCATGTCGCATCCCGATCAGGTCATCGGCAAGGAAGAGCTTTTCCGGGAGGTTTGGGGTTACGAGTTCGAGGGTTCCACCAATCTGGTCGAAGTGGGCGTGCGACGATTGCGCTCCAAGATCGAGCGAGACCCCTCCCATCCCGAGTACATCATTACCGTCCGGGGAGCGGGATACCTGTTTCGGGATCCCGATAGCAAGCCGCAGTCATGATCAGTCGCATCCGGGGACGGGTCGAGCACATCGCAGAAGATTTCGTCGTCATCGACGTAGGGGCAGTGAGCATCAACGTTGCCATGCCTTCCACCCAACTCGCCACCTTACGCGTGGGGCAGGCGGTAGTCTTGCATACCCATTTGCATGTGCGTGAGCAAGCCCTGGCTTTGTTCGGCTTTCTCACAGCCGAGGAACTCCAGCTGTTCGAGTTGTTGATAGAAGTGAGCGGAGTCGGCCCGCGACTGGCCCTCAACATCCTTTCCACCCTCACCCCCGAGACATTGCGCAGGGCCGTGGCCGGCGAAGAACCCGCGCTCCTGGCCCGCGTGCCCGGTATCGGCAACAAGAGCGCTCGCAAGATCCTTTTCCATCTCAAAGACAAGCTGGCCGGCGGCGAGCCGGGCGAATTCGGCGCCGGCATCATCAGCGATGCCGACACCGAAGTCATCGAAGCCCTCACGAGCCTGGGCTACAGTGTCGTGGAAGCGCAACGCGCCTTGCAAGGCATCCCTGACGATGTGACCGATGTGGAGGAGCGGCTGCGGCTGGCCCTGGCGCAGATGTCTCCCTGAGCATAGTAGCGAGTTGCCGGGCCTCATGAGCGTGATCTGATGATACCGAAGCTTACGCGCCTCTCCCTATGTTTGCTTTCCATGCCCGCGCTCACTCCGGGACGCCCGCATAACCTGACCCGACGTTGCTGCCCGCTGCCGGGGAAGTCTCTTCTCGCACCGAGGTGGCCGACATGAGCCGGTCGGAGGAACATGCCGTCTACCTGTCGCCCTATACCTGGCGCTACGGCAGCGATGCGATGCGGCAGTTGTTTTCGGAGCGACATCGGCGGTTGCTGTGGCGCCGGGTATGGGTGGCGCTGGCGCGGGCCCAGGCCCAGGCAGGGCTGGTCTCCCCCGAACAACTGGCCGACATCGAAGCACACGCGGCCGATATCGACATTCCCCGCGCGTTGGAGATAGAAGCCATCACCCGACATGATGTGATGGCCGAGATCCGCACCTTCGCCGAACAGTGCCCTGTGGGCGGCGGGGTAATCCATTTGGGCGCCACCAGTATGGACGTGGTGGACAATGCGGATGTGTTGCGGCAGCGAGAGGCGTTGGACCTGGTCCTGGAACGCCTGCGAAACCTCATCGAAATCCTCGCAGCGCTGGTGGAACGCCATGCGGACATGCCGGTGATGGGCTACACCCACATCCAACCGGCTGAGCCCACTACCCTGGGCTATCGCCTCGCCCAAACGCTGCAAGACCTGCTCATCGACTATCAGGAGATCGCCCGTATCCGGGCCCAGCTCAAAGGCAAGGGATTCAAGGGCGCGGTAGGAACCCTGGCCTCATACGAGCAACTGCTGGCCGACAAGGGAATGACGGCAGCCGAACTGGAGCGGCGGGCACTGGCGGAGCTAGGCCTGGATGCTTTCCCGGTCACGACCCAAACCTATCCGCGCAAACAGGACTGGCTCTTGCTTAACGCTCTCGCAGGCCTGGCCCAATCGCTCTACCGCTTCGCCTTCGACCTGCGCGTCTTGCAGTCCCCCTTGTTCGGCGAACTCTCAGAGCCGTTCGGTCGCGGCCAGGTGGGCTCTTCCGCCATGCCCTTCAAACGGAACCCGATCACCGCCGAGAAAATCGACAGCATTGCCCGCTATGTGTCAGCTCTGCCGGCTGTGGCCTGGCAAAACGCCGCGCACAACCTGCTGGAACGCACCCTGGATGATTCGGCCAACCGCCGCACCGTCATCCCCGAGGCATTTCTGGCGGTGGATGAGCTCCTGCTGGCAGCCACGCGCATTGTCTCCGACCTGAATGTGTGGAGCGCTGCCAGCGAACGGAATCTAGCAGCCTACGGAGTCTTCGCTGCCAGCGAACGGCTGCTGATGGAAGCCGTAAAGGCGGGTGGCGACCGCCAGCACCTGCATGAGATCATTCGCCAACACAGTCTGACGGCCTGGTCTGCGGTGCAGCGGGGCGAGGCTAACCCCCTGGCCGACCTGCTGGCAACAGAGCCCGCCTTCACGCAGTTGCTGGAGCCGGCGCGCATTCGTGGGCTGCTGGACGCGGGGACTTATGTGGGCGAAGCACCGGCTCGGGCCAGGCTGGTGGCCCAGCAGGCGAGGGAGATGGTGGGGCGGGCTGCCTCCGCCGCATGAGACAACACCCCTTGAAGCGCGCCTTCCCGGTAGCAGGGACAGAGGCCGCTCGCAGCCAGATCGCGCTTTGCTATCCGGACGCCCTTCTGGTATGCTTGCCCACTGATTTGCAGGTTCAACGTCTTGCCCCAGCTTCCGACATGGCGAAATCATCGTGAGCCATCCCCGACTATACATCCCCGGCCCCACCGAAGTTCACCCCGACGTGTTGCGGGCGCAGGCGCGGCCCATGATCGGGCATCGCAGTACCGCGTTTGCCGAACTGTACTACAGCGTAGTCGCACGGCTGAAAGAGATCTTTCTGACCCAACAGCACCTTTTCATCCTGACCTCATCCGGCTCCGGTTTGCAGGAAATGGCGGTGCGCAATACGGTGCGTCCTGGTCGCAAGGTGCTGAACATGGTTGCCGGAGCCTTCGGTGATCGCTGGCATCAGGTGGCCGTGGGTAACGGCTGTGATGCCGTCCGCGTGGATCTTCCCTGGGGGCAGCCGGTGCGCCCCGAGGACGTGGACCGTGCTCTGGCCGCAGGTGGTTTCGACGCCGTAACCATCGTCCACAACGAGACCAGCACGGGGGTAATGAGCGATGTGGCCGCCATTGCCCGGCTCGTCCATGACCGTTACCCGGATGTGCTCATCTGCATGGATGCGGTGTCCTCGGCCGGAGGAGTTCGTATCCCCTGCGATGAGTGGGGCATCGACTTCCTGTTGACCTCCAGCCAGAAGGCACTGGCCCTGCCGCCGGGCCTGGCCGTGGCAGTCGTCTCAGAGCGAACTCTGGAACGGGCCCGCGAGGTGCCGCATCGGGGCTGGTACTTCGATCTGTTACTGCTGGACAAGTACGCGTCCTCCGGCCGTACGACTCCGGCGACCCCGGCCATCAGCCTGCTCCAGGCCGCATCGGTGCAGTGTGACCGCATCCTGACCGAGGGGCTTGAAGCCCGCTGGGCGCGCCATCAGCTCTGCATGGAGATGACCCACGCCTGGGCGCAGGAACACGGTCTGGACCTGTTTGCCGAGCCGGGCTACGAATCGCGCACCGTGACCTGTATCCGCAATGACCGGAACATCGATGTCCCTGCGATGATCGCTTTTGCCCGTGAGCGCGGGCTGGTGATGGGCAACGGCTACGGCAAGCTGAAGAATCAGACGTTCCGCATCGCCCACATGGGTGAACTGACGCCGGCACACATGGAGGAATTGTTCCAGGTGTTGGACGCCTATTTGCTGCGCGACTGACAGATCACGCCGGCGGTCGGGCAAGAAATTCCGAGCCGATGTCCTGCCACTGCGCCCTCAGCATTCTGCGGCAACCCTCTTCCGTTAAGCCTTCTATCCAACCTCAAAACACGGGCAGGGTTCTCTCTTAGGTAGAGGGAACGCCCCCGGTCCCGAAACACAAGGAGAAAAACCATGCAATACGAAATCGAATCCATCATCGGACGCGAGATCCTGGACAGCCGCGGCAACCCCACGGTCGAAGTTGAAGTCGTCACCGCGGGAGGAGCCGTGGGTCGGGCAGCAGTGCCCAGCGGCGCCAGCACCGGCGTACACGAGGCCGTGGAGCTGCGCGACGGTGAGGCAGACCGCTTTGGCGGCAAAGGTGTTTTGAAGGCGGTAGAGAACGTCAACACGGTGATTGCCGACGCCCTGTACGGGATGGATGTCACCGAACAGGCCGCCATCGACGCCTTGCTGATCGAGCTGGACGGCACCGAAAACAAGGGCAAGCTGGGTGCCAATGCCATCCTGGGTGTGTCGTTGGCCTGTGCCCATGCCGCGGCCGCTGCGGTGGACCTGCCCCTCTACCGCTATCTGGGGGGAGCCGGCGCCCGCACGCTGCCCGTGCCGATGATGAATATCCTCAACGGCGGCAAACATGCGGTCGATTCTACCGACCTGCAGGAGTTCATGATCATGCCGGTGGGGGCATCGAGTTTTGCGGAGGCCCTCCGCTGGGGAGCCGAAACCTACCACGCGCTCAAAAAGGTATTGAAGAACAAAGGATACAGCACAAACGTCGGCGACGAAGGAGGGTTCGCTCCCAGTCTGGGCTACAATGCGGAAGCCATCGAGGTCATTCTGGAAGCCATCGAGACGGCTGGCTATCGCCCCGGTGAAGACATCTTCATCGCCCTCGACCCGGCCTCCAGCGAGATCTACGATCCCGAGACCGGACTTTACAACCTGGCCAAAGAGGGGCGCAAGCTTAGCTCCGAGGAGATGGTGGCCTTCTACCGCGAGTGGGTGGACAAGTACCCCATCATCTCTCTGGAGGACGGACTGGCCGAAGACGACTGGCAGGGCTGGCAAAAACTCAACGCAGCCATCGGCGACCGGGTGCAGCTCGTGGGCGACGATCTGCTGGTCACCAACACCCGCCGCATCCGCCGCGCTATTGACGAGAAAGCCTGTAACGCCTTGCTGTGCAAGGTCAATCAGATCGGCACCCTCACCGAGTCCATCGCAGCTGTAGAAATGGCCCATCGAGCAGGCTGGACGGCGGTGGTCTCCCATCGCTCGGGCGAAACCGAAGACAGCACCATTGCCGATCTGGTGGTGGCCCTGAATACCGGTCAGATCAAGACCGGCGCGCCGGCCCGCTCTGACCGGGTGGCCAAATACAACCAGCTTCTGCGCATCGAGCAGGACCTGGGCGATGCGGCCGTCTATCCGGGCCTGGCAGCCTTTACCAACATCCGGCGCTAGGCCGGCACACGAAACACAATGGCCCGGAGGGCAATTCCCGGCCCCGCAGAACCTGTCTGCGGGGCCGCTTGTTTCTGGCAAAAGTGAATTGGTGAGGGGCTTACTTGACATTTGCCGGCAGGGAGCGTATCATTTAGTCATTCCTAAAATGTTTAGTAATTGCTAAACACCCGCCTGGATTCTTCATTCCGTATCGTCGATTCATGTATGATCCCCTGCTGGCTTTGCTGATTGGACTGGCTGTTCTTGCCGTTGCGGCCTGGTTGTTGTGGCCCCAGAAAGGACTTCTGCACCGCTGGCAACGGGCGCGACAGTATTCGGCGCGGGTCATGCAGGAGGATGCCCTCAAACACATCCATCGGGCCGAGCGCGGCGGCTATCGGGCTACCGTGCAGAGTGTGGCGGGCGACCTGCAAATCACCGTTGATGATGCAGCCCGGCTGTTGGCCGAAATGGAACAGGCGGGGCTGATCAGCCGGACCGATGGCGATATCCATCTTACCGCCGAGGGTCGAGAGTCGGCCCTGCATATCATTCGGGCCCACAGGCTTTGGGAGCGATATCTGGCCGACGAGACGGGCTTTGCCGAAGAGGAGTGGCACCGGCAGGCTGAACAACTGGAGCATACTCTCTTGCCGACGGAAGCGGACGCGCTCTCGGCGCGTCTGGGCAATCCCACCCACGATCCACATGGCGATCCCATCCCCACGGCGGAGGGCAAACTGGTCGCCCACGGGGGGGTGCCCATCCTGGCACTAGAGGAAGGAATGTCCGCCAGGGTGGTACATCTGGAGGACGAGCCGGAAGTGGTATATGCCCAGCTCGTGGCCGAAGGCATCGCACCCGGCCAGCGGGTGCAGCTTCTGGAAAAGACCCCCCAGCGCGTGCGTTTCTGGTGCGACGGCAACGAGCACGTATTGGCCCCGGCCCTGGCTGCCAACATCTCGGTCGTCCCTCTGCTGCCGTCACAGGCGCCTGAACCTCCTCAACCGGGCGAGAGCCTGGCCGACCTGAAGATCGGCGAGGAGGGGGAGGTCGTGCGCATCTCGCGAGCCTGCCGCGGTAGCGAGCGGCGGCGGCTCATGGATCTGGGCATCCTGCCCGGCGCGCGTATCCGACCGGTGTTCAGCAGCCCGGCCGGCGATCCCGTCGCCTATCTTGTGCGCGATACCCTCATCGCTCTGCGTAGCGAGCAAGCAAAGATGATTGGTGTCCGCCGTATCCCAGTCCCTGAGGAACAACCCGTATGAAACAAGAACTCATCCACCAACCCGCTGCTTCCGCTTGCGCCTCCTGCCCTGCTCATAATCTGGCCAATCTGCAGAAACTGGGCGTGGACATGGCGAACTGGGACTACGTGGTAGCACTGGCCGGTAATCCCAACACGGGCAAGAGCACGGTGTTCAACGCCATCACCGGCCTGCGCCAGCACACGGGAAACTGGCCGGGCAAGACAGTTGGCCGGGCGGAAGGAGGCTTTGTCTACGCGGATCGGCGCTACAAGATCGTGGATCTGCCGGGCACCTACTCACTGCTGGCAACCAGCCTGGACGAAGAGATCGCCCGTGACTTTATCCTCTTCGGCCAACCTGATGTCACGGTCGTGGTAGTGGACGCTACCCGCCTGGAACGCAATCTCAACCTGGCCCTGCAGGTCCTGGAGATCACGGATCGGGTGGTGATATGCCTGAACCTCATGGACGAAGCCCGGCGCCATGGTCTCATCGTGGATGACCGACGCCTGGCCCGCGATCTGGGTGTGCCCGTGGTGCCCACGGTAGCGCGCAGTCGCGAGGGATTGCCGGAACTATTGCAGGCCATTGATGACGTAGCCACCGGCCGGACGGTGTGTAAACCCTACCGCCTGCGCAATGAATCGCCGGCCATCAAACATGCCCTGAAGATCCTCATCCCTCAGATCGAGCAGGTATTCCCCGGTTTGCCCAATGCGCGCTGGGTTGCACTGCGCCTGCTCGACGGCGACGAACGTATCATCGAGGCCGTGCGTACCGGTGAGCTGGGTGATCTGACCCGTGGCGCGGAGGCGGAAGCCGAACAAGATCTGGTATTACGTTTGGAGGCTGCTTCATGAGCGTATCTGCATCTACCCTGCGCGGTGGCCCACCCCCTTCGCACCCCCCGACACCGGAAGACATCCTGGCCACGGCCAATGCCCTGCGCTGGGAAATCGGCGCCGACTTCCACGAGCAGTTGATGGAGGACATCTACGCCAACGCGGCCCGCATCGCCTCGCGCGCCGTGACCCGCCCGACAGATAAGCCCCGATTCGACCTGGAACGAAGCATCGATCGCATCGTCACCCATCGCATCTGGGGCTTCCCCATCATGGTGCTGTTGTTCATGCTGGTCTTCTGGCTCACCATCGAAGGGGCCAACTATCCATCGGAATTTCTGTCTAGCGTACTGCTGGGTACCGTATACCCCTGGCTGAAGGCCGTATCGGGGCAGATCGGCGTACCGTGGTGGTTGGATGGCCTGCTCATCGACGGCATGTATCTGGCCACGGCCTGGGTCGTCTCTGTGATGTTGCCGCCTATGGCCATCTTCTTCCCCCTGTTCACACTGCTGGAGGACCTGGGCTATCTGCCCAGGCTCGCCTTCAATCTTGACAATATCTTCAAGCGCTCGGGCGCGCACGGTCGCCAGGCGCTGAGCATGATGATGGGGTTTGGCTGCAACGCGGCTGGCGTGATCTCCACCCGGATCATCGATAGCCCGCGTGAGCGCCTCATCGCCATCATCACCAACAATTTCGCGCTCTGTAACGGTCGTTGGCCCACCCAGATCCTCATCGCCAGCATCTTCATCGGGGCCCTGGCCCCCGCTTATCTGGCCGGACTTGTCTCGGCTCTGGCCGTAGTGGGCATAGCCCTGCTGGGTGTGCTGCTCACCTTCCTGGTCTCGGCCTTCCTATCGCGTACGTGGCTCCGAGGTGAGGTGTCCACCTTCAGCCTGGAACTCCCCCCATATCGCCCCCCGCGCATCCTGCAAACCCTGTACACCTCGCTCATCGATCGCACCATCTTCGTGTTGTGGCGGGCAGTGGTCTTTGCCGCGCCGGCCGGTGCCGTGATCTGGTTGATTGCCAACGTCCATCTCGGTGGTGTCACCATTGCGGAGCATATCATCCACTTTCTCGATCCCGTCGGCGTGCTCATCGGACTGAACGGCGTCATCCTCCTGGCCTATGTGGTGGCCATCCCCGCCAACGAGATCGTGATTCCCACCGTGCTCATGCTGACGGTGCTGGTCCTGGGGGTGAACAACGTGGGCGCCGGAGCAGGTGTCATGTTCGAGCTGGACTCGGCGGCTGCCACCAAGGAGCTGTTGGTCGCGGGTGGCTGGACTTTGCTCACGGCCGTCAATTTGATGCTCTTCAGTCTGATTCACAATCCCTGCAGCACCACGATCTTCACCATCTACAAGGAAACAGGCAGCCGCAAATGGACGGCGGTGGCGGCCCTGCTGCCCCTGGGTTTGGGCTTCGCGGTGACGTTCTTTGTGGCACAGGTGTGGCGTTTGCTGGCCGGCGCCTGATGGTACTGTCCAGCGGACAAGACGAGGCCCCTGGGAAGCGCAAACTCCCAGGGGCCTTGATGTATGTGAGCGGACGAGATACAGTCAGATCTTGCCACACCGCGCCGGGGGCGACGACAGGGCGGATCAGGCACCGGCTCTGACCGACACGTTCTCGGTTTTCAGCGGCTATGCGTGGACCGATTGTCAATCATCCATGCTCACACTCAGACAGGTCAGCGTCTGCTCAACACCGGGGATGGACTGAATATCTCGGTAGATGGTATCGGCGATCTGGTTCAGGTCTTCGCCTTCGATGACTGCAATCGCGTCATAGGGGCCAAAGATTGCATAGGCTTCAGACACGTGGTCAGTGCGTTTGAGGAAGGAGACAACTTCGTGAATCGAACCCGTGCGGATTTGGATGAGGGCAAAGGCTTTCATCAAGACAACCTCTTGTAGGGGAGTGAAGGGTGATGGCTACGGATATCAAGGGAGGGTTTGGCAACGTCTGGAACGCGCCGCCCATAGTTCTTAACTGTCACGCTTCAAGAACACCAGCCAGTAGATGCTCGCCACCAGCAGGGTGCCGCCTATGATGTTGCCGATAGTAACCGGGATGAGGTTTCTGAGCACAAAGGCACCCCATGAAAGCCCATCCAGGTTGACTCCGCTGGCAGCGGCAAAGGCCGGATCAAAGTGTTTTATCAGCAAACCTACCGGGATGAAGTACATATTGGCAATGGAGTGCTCGAAGCCTGCCGCCACAAAGGCCGAAATGGGAAAGATAATGGCTGCTATTTTGTCGATGGTGGAACGGGCGCTAAAAGTCAGCCACACGGCCAGACAGACCAGCGCATTGCACAGGATGCCCAGGGCGATGGCCTGCACAAAGCCAAGATGAACTTTGCCCACAGCAATGCTCAGAGCGGTGGCGCCGACCTGCCCGCCGCCAAAAGTGTACTGTCTGGCCAGCAGGATCAGAATGGCCGTGCCTATCGAACCGATGAAATTGCCTATGTAGACAACCAGCCAGTTACGCAGCAGGGCCCGAGTGGACACCTTGCCGCTGGCCCAGGCCATAGCGATAAGATTGTTGCCGGTGAACAGCTCTGCCCCACCGACGATCACGAGGATTAGGCCCAGGGAAAATACCAGACCGACCAGTAACTTGCTCACCCCGTACGGCAAGCGCTCGCCCGCGCCGGCTGCCACCGTCGTGGCGAACACCGCCCCCAGAGCGATAAAAGCTCCGGCAAGGATAGCCAGGCTGAACAGAGGTACAAGACCGGCCTCGGCCTTACGGACCCCTACGTTTTCGGCCCGACGGGCCATCTCCGCCGGTAACAAGGCATCAATGCGTATTTCTGCTGTCATGGAAGTACGGACTCCTTTTTGTTTTTGATTTGATACTTTTGTGTGCAGAACAGTACAAGACATATTCATTCTAATCAAGAACCGGGGCGCCGTCTATGATGTAGCTCAGGTTGGATGGCACTTGTGGCCGCCCTGGCCGCACGTGCGTGGCAGCGCTACGCCGGCCGCGAATGTTCCCGCCTCATGCTTGCAATGAATGCGGTTGGCAAGAGCGTGCTCCCTCTTCGGGCCGGTCTTGCGCCTTCCATCCCCCCTCTCGGCTACCCCGGCGAAGGGGAGACCGGGGCGGCGGGCGAATCACGGATTTGCCCGTAGGTGCGGCCATAAGGTGCCCCATCCCAAAACACACCCGTTGGCAAGGCAGCGACAACCTGCACCGGCGGACACTGCTCGCCGGAAAGCCTCTGCAGCCGGCTTCCAGGCTGCGTTTGAGGCCGGGGAGTCGCTCTGCCCGACCGGGAGCAGTCGCCGGTAGTCGCCGAGGAACGGTCCGGGGACAACACCCTCCTCCGTCGCCATGTACCCGACGGCCATAGCAACAAGGATGGGACAAGGCGTCCATACCGGTACCTCGGCAGGGATGTGAACCGTAGTCCACTTGGCGCCCATGTCGCCGGCCGTGTAAACTTATGCCATCATGGCACGTTTCTCCCGAAAACAGCGCTTCTATCTGCTATTCATCCTGCTTCTGGCCTTTGCGCTGCGGCTACATCGGCTGGGGGCCGACAGTCTCTGGTATGACGAAACGGTCAGCGCCCTGTTGGCGGCCAAGCCTCTGGCCGCGATGTGGGCACACACGGCCGGCGACATTCATCCGCCCCTGTATTACGCACTGCTGCACTTCTGGACGGCGGCCGCGGGTCATGGGGAATTCGCGCTGGCCTTCTTTTCGCTGTGGTTTGGGATGGCCGCACTGCCCCTCGTCGCCCATCTGGGCCTGAGGCTGTTTGGGCCGCGCGCGGGGTTGGTGGCAGCATGCCTGCTCGCGATCAACCCCTTTGCCGTCTGGTACAGCCAGGAAGTGCGCATGTACACCCTGGGCGTTTTCCTCCTGGGCCTTATCCTGCTGGTGACCGTAGACTATCTTGAGCGGCCCGGCGGCCGACCATACCGACTGGCTGCCTATGCCGTGTTGGCCGCCCTCTCTCTGTGGACGCTCTACTATACGGCCTTCGCCCTGGTCGCCCTCAACCTCTTTGTCATTATCTGGCTCTGGCGAAGAGCTCGATCGCGACTGTGGCCCTGGCTGTTGGCCAACGTCTCGGCCCTGGTGCTGTACTTGCCCTGGCTGCCCATCGCGCTGCGGCAGGCGTTGGATCCCCCCGTACCGCCCTGGCGTTCTCCCCTGCCGCTGCCGCGCCTGCTCCTCAAGATCGCCATGGAGGGGAGTGTGGCCCTATCGCTGGGGCAATCGGTCGATGCAGCCCGCTGGTGGCCCTTGGGGCTGTTGGGTTTCCTGCTTGCCTTGCTGGCCCTGCGAGCTCCGGCAAGGGTTCGGCCTTCTTTGCCGCGGCAGCTACCCTCCCTGCTGTTGTGGACAACCCTGCTGGGACCCGTGCTGCTCATCCTCATCATTTCCGAACTCTTCAGTCCCCTCTACCATGTGCGCTACCTTAATCTCTATAGCCTGGCCTTTCCCTTGCTGGTGGCCGTCGGAGGACTGTATGTGGCCGGTCGCGAGGACGCACGCGGCACTCCACCGAAATCCGGCTATCGTCTTGGGATGCGGCTGAGGCTGCGCGACCTGGGGACCCTGCTCGCGCTGGCTTTCATCCTGACCGGCTCTGCCGTCAGCCTGCGCAACTACTACACCAATCGCTATGCCTACGAAGCCGCCGACGACCTGCGCTCGGCCGTGCGGCTGATCTACGACCGACTCGGCCCTCGCGATGCGATCCTGATCAACGCCGGCTACCTTTACCCCGCTTTGCTCTACTACTGGCCGGATACCATTGGCTGGATGGGCCGGCTCAACGCCTATCCGCCTGAGGATGGTGTTGCTCGCGAGGGCCCTGTCGTCGTGCTCACGGGCCATGTGGATGGGGATCCAAACATCGGCTGGGGAGATCCGAACAGTGACTTCTATGCCATCGGCCGTGCTGAGACCGCGGCGGCCCTGGAACGCATCTTTGCCGATACCAACACCGTGTGGCTCCTGCGCGGGTACGATACCGTCAACGACCCGCAGGGCTTCATCCGTACATGGCTTGAAGAGCACGGTACGCTCTACCTCGACCAGGTCTTCCCCGGCCTGACCTATGTACGCGTGCAGGCCTGGCGCACCACTCGCAGTTCCCGCCAAGTCCCTCCGCCTATTTCCCATCCCCTGCAGGCAGACTTCGACCGGGGCATCCGTCTGCTCGGCTACGATCTCGCGCCCGAGATCCTGCGGCCCGGCCACCCCCTCAGGCTTACTCTTTACTGGCAGCGGACCGGCCCTATCGACAAGGCCTACAAGGTCTTCACCCAGCTCCTGAACGAGCAATGGCAGGTTGTGGCGCAGGACGACGCGCAGCCGGGTCGCGGCAGCCTGCCTACCGACCGCTGGCAGCCCGACGAGGTGGTTGAGTCGAGCTTCGTCCTCCACCCCCCGTCCGATCTCCCAGCCGGCACCTATCGCCTGCTGACCGGCTTCTACGACGAGACATCCGGCGCCCGCCTGCCCCTGGCTTCAGGCGAGGATGCCGTCACATTGACTCTGTTGCAACGGTGATTGCGCCCACCAACGCGGGGTGGCAGATCGATGCCGGTCTATCGCCCAGGACAAAGGCATTGTCCTGTGATCTCAGCCCCCAATTGCCAGTACTGCGGCTGTGCGCTACAATCTGAGTGAAAAGTTAGCCACCGCATCCTGCAGGAGAGCCCCTATGAACGACAATCCGTACGCCGGCAAGTTGATACTGGTGGTTGATGATGAACCGCGTATGATCAAGTTCGTGCAGTTCAACCTGGAGCTGGACGGTTTTCGTGTCATCGGCGCTGCAAACGGCCTCGAGGCCGTCGAAAAGGTAAGGGATGAGCTACCCGATCTGGTGATCCTGGATGTGATGATGCCGCATATGGACGGCTTCGAAGCGCTGCAGAAGATCCGGGAGTTTTCCGATGTGCCCGTGATCATGCTAACGGTGAAAGACGAAGAGGAGGACAAGCACACGGCCTTCTCCGCCGGTGCCGACGACTATCTCACCAAACCCTTCAGCCCCCGAGAATTGGGCGACCGGGTGAAAGCAGTCTTGCGCCGGACCTCTTCCCTCTCCGCTTCCGACACCGAGGTCGTTCGCGTCGATGACCGCCTACAGATCGACTTCGCTCGTCGTGAGGTACTTGTCGAAGGCAAGCGCATCAACCTGCGCCCCACCGAATGGAAGCTACTCTATCACCTGGTCAAAAACGCCAACTGGGTGATGACCTCCGAGATGCTTCTACAAAAGGTGTGGGGCTTCGAATACCGAGACGACGTACAACTTCTGCGCCTCTATATCGCCTATCTGCGCAGCAAGATCGAGGAAGATACCCAGAACCCCAAGTACATCATCACAGAACGCGGGGTGGGTTATCGTTTTGTCATGCCGGAAAAAGAGGCGTGATCGTCAGGCCGTCTCGACGGGGGCCGAAAGCCGCGTGAGCTGGCCCGCGTGTACAGTCAACCGGGTTGCGTGTTCTAAGAGGGGCGTCTGGAAGTCTTCCCAATCTGTGGTCGTGACGATGGCCTGGGGTACTGAGGTCAGAGCTTCCACCAACATGGCCCGCCGCGTCGCATCCAGTTCGGACATTACGTCGTCCATGAGCAAGATGGGTGCGGTACCGCCTGCCTCGGTCATGATGGTCACCTCGGCCAGCCTGGCGGCCAGCGCGGCCGTACGCTGCTGTCCTCGCGAGCCGTAGGTGCGTAGATTGTACTCGCCCAGATAAAAGCCCAGATCGTCTCGATGCGGACCCAGCAGCGTCATACCGGCGGCCAGGTCGCGGCTCAGCCCTGCCTGTAGGTGGGCCAGGAAAGATGCGCGCACCTGCTCCGGCGTCAGCGCCTCGTAGGCTACGCCTCTTTCCCGCAGGCTCGCGGTGCTCGGGTACCGACGTTGCCGGGGTTCAGGCCGGATGCCCGGATCAAAACTGGGTAGGTAGCGCAGCCGCAATCGCTCGAAGCCGCCGCTCAAGTCAAGATGGCGCAGACTTGCTTCGCGCTCCAGACGGTTGATGAACCACTGGCGCTTTGCCATCACCAGGCTTCCCGTCTCTGCCAGCTTGTCATTCCAGAAACGTAGCTCTTGGACCGGATCCCCTCCTCCCTCGGCCAGATGGCGCAAGAGCGCGTTGCGCTGGCTCAGGGTCTTATTATACTCGCTCAGGGCCCGGCAGTAGGGCGGCTCCATCTGACACAGGGCAATGTCCAGGTAGCGGCGGCGCTGTTGCGGCGTACCCGCCACCAGTTCCACATCCTCCGGCCGGAAAAGCACCACCGGCATCAAGCCCACCAGATCGATAGCGCGGCGATTCACGCCGTTGATCCGCACCTGCTTGCGGTAGCGGTGATTGTTTCTGGCCGGCAACAGGGTAATGTCCAGTCGTTCCACCCGCTGATGCTTCTCGACCTCTGCCGCCAGCCGGGCATAGGGATAAGGCTCCTCGCGTACCAACCAGTTGACAAGTTCGGCATCGGAACCTGCTCGCGGGGAGCGGCTCGTGGCCAGATAGGCGATAGCCTCCAGCAAGTTGCTCTTGCCCTGGGCATTCTCACCCTGGACGATGCTCAGGCCTGGCGCGAGATCCAGTTCCAGCCGCACGTAGTTGCGGAAATTGGTAAGGGAAAGATGACGAAGGAGCATACCCGGATTATAGATGCTGCTGCACTATTTCGTAAACCTGTCGCCGCCGACCGGCGCATCGCTCCTCCTGAGCGAAGACGAAACCGGCGCCCCCGTCATGGGGTGCGTTTCAGGATGGGGCAACCTGCAGGAGAGGCATTCCAGCCTGGCGCCGCCGCCGGCCCTGAGC
>RFJM01000428.1 GCA_003694905.1 Caldilineae bacterium | reverse complement strand
GGGCAATACCCTGCGCACCCACATTGCTCTGGACGATCTCGCGCAGGAGCAGTTCGAGCGTCGTAGCGTGGCAACTGCGACAGGCCTGGCCGCGCAGATTACCGAGCCGATGCTCACCAATGATCTCTTCGCGCTCTACGACATGATCAACAAGGCCCTGCTCAATACCCCTGACATGCGCTATGTGCTGGTGTTGGATGCAGAAGGTCGGGTGCTGGCCCATACGTTTGGTCCGGGTCTCCCGCGCGGTCTGGTGGAAGCCAATGATCTGGGCCCGGACAAGAGCATCGGCATCCGTCGGTTGCGCACGGAGGAAGGGCCTGTGCTGGACGTGGCAGCGCCACTGCCCGAGGGCGTCGACGGCGTGTTGCGACTGGGCATGTCGGAGCGAGACCTGATTGCTGCAGTCGACCGACATACGATGCAACTGCTGGCTCTGACGGCCCTGAGCCTGCTGCCGGTGCTCACCTTTACCTACATCTTGGGCCGGGCGTTGACCCGGCCTCTGCTGCAACTGGTGGATGTTACCCGCGCCATCGCCCGCGGGGATCTGGGGCAGACGGCCCCCAGCGAAGGCCGTGATGAAGTGGCTCAGCTCGGCGCCTCCTTCAATGCCATGACCGAGGCCCTGGCCGCGTCTCAGGCAGCACTGCAGGCATCCAATCGGACACTGCAGGAGCGCAACGAGGAACTGGCTACTCTTTATGCCATCGCCACGGCCATTGCCTTTGCCGATTCGGTGGAGAACCTGGCGGAAGCAGCATTGGCCAGGGTGCTGGACGTCCTCGGCCTGCAGGCCGGCTGGGTGTTGCTCGCCCGCGAAGAGGATAACCTCTACCTGGCAGCATACAAAGGCCTGGCAGAGGAGATGGTGGCGCAGTGGCGCCGGCAGCTACCGCAGGAGTGCGTGCCTGCGGATCTGCAGACTCTGAGTGAAGCAATCATTGCTCACGAGGGGCGGCCCTGTCCCAACCTGGGTGCCTGCTTCGCGGATGAAGCCCGGTTTTGCCACACCGCCGTTCCCCTTCGCTCTCGACGCCGTGTATGGGGTGTCATGCATGTGGCCTGCCCCTATCCCGGGTGTGTCTCTACCCATCGTCTGGGATTGCTGACCACCATCGGAAATCAGGTAGGCGTCGCCATCGAGAACACCCATCTCGCCACCGAGCAGCAGCACCAGCTCATGCGCCGCCGTCTGCTAGAGCAGGTGATGGCCGCCCAGGAAGAGGAACGCAAGCGTATCGCCCGGGAGCTGCATGACGAACTGGCCCAGAGTTTGATCGTCCTCATGCGCGACCTGGAACACCTGGCCGAGCAGGTCACGCCGGGCCATGCCAGACTCAGACGGCGCATCCGCGACACCCGTTCGCTGGTTCAACGCACCCTGGATCAGACCCGTAGCCTCATCTTCGACCTGCGGCCCACCATCCTGGACGATCTTGGACTGGTACCGGCCCTGCGGCGCTATGCACGCCAGCGCCTGGAAGAAGCCGGCATCCAGTTCCGCCTGGACATCGAGGGCGAAACTTCGCGCTTACCTGCCGCGATAGAAACGGCGCTTTATCGCATCGCCCAGGAAGCCATCAGCAATGTAATGCGCCACGCCCGCGCTTCTCGCGTTGACATCGCGTTGAGATTCGCTCCAGAACAGGTCGAGATGTGCGTGCAAGACGACGGCGTGGGATTCGATGTCCCAAGCGTGTTGGCCGCGACCTCGAGAAATGGCTGTATTGGTCTGTTGGGCATGCGCGAGCGAGCCGAACTGCTCGGCGGTCAACTCCACCTGGATTCTCGCCCTCAGGCCGGTACAACCCTGACCGTCCGCATCCCCCTGGAGGATTCCGCGCATGATACGCGTGATGCTGGTGGATGACCATGCCCTGTTGCGCGAAGGGCTGCGTCGTCTGCTGGAAGAACAGAAAGACATCGAAGTCGTTGCAGAAGCCGCGGACGGCTACGAAGCCATCCGCCAGGTCGAGACACACCGCCCCGATATCGTCCTCATGGACATCGGCATGCCGGGCATCAGTGGCCTGGATGCGACGGCCATGATCCGAGAGCGCTGGCCCGACGTGCAGGTCCTGCTGCTCACCGTGCATGATGACGAGGCCTACCTCTTCCGCGCCTTGAAGGTGGGCGCTGCCGGCTATGTTCTCAAGGAGGCCGAGAGTTCAGATCTCGTCCGCGCTATCCACGCCGTGGCCCGCGGCGAAGTATTCCTCTATCCCTCACTGACCCGCAAGCTGGTGCAGGACTACCTGCGGCGTTCGCAATGGGACGAGATGGAGGAAGGCTCGCCGTTGGAGGAGCTGACCGAGCGTCAGCGTCAGGTTCTGGAGCTATTTGCCTCGGGATGTTCGGCTCAGGAAATCGCCGAGAAGCTGGTCATCAGCCCCTACACCGTCCAGACTCACCTGCAGAACATCATGACTCGGCTGAATCTGCGGAGCCGTCGCGAGCTGATCCGCTACGCCGTGCGCCATGGATTGGTGGACTAGAAGGGCGCTGAGAGGGCACAGCAAGAGCCTGGCTGCCGTCCCTACTCTCCGCGCTCAAGCTTATACGCGGTCTCACGCAGGATAGTCAGCGCCTGCTCGATGGTGTCCAGATGGGTGCGATAGTGGAGGACGACCAGCCTGATGGTGAAACGCCCATCGAGCATGGTCGAGGACAGGAAGATCCGGCCGTCCTGCTGAATGGTCTGCACGAGCCGGCGATTGAATTCATTTACATCACCGCGAGCCGGTCGATAACGGAAGGTCACCAGCGAAAGGTCGGGGTACGGTCCCAGCTCGAAGCCGGGGACTTCTTGCAGCCTCTGGTAGAAATAGCGGGCGAGCAGCATCTTTTCTTCCAGTGCGGCCCGGAAGGGTGCCACCCCTACCAGCTTCAGGGGCAACCACAGGCGCAGCCCGCGAAAGTGGCGGCTCAGTTCGGGCGAGAGATCGGCCGGGGACATCTCGTCGAAATCGCCCTGGGCATCCTGCATATAGTGGGCCTCGTAGGTGTGGGCCTGGCGAAGTCGTTGTCCCTCACGTACCAGGATGGCTCCGCTGCCGTAGGGCAGGAACAGCCCCTTGTGCGGATCCATGACAAAGGAGTCGGACGCTTCCAGCCCCCGTAGAATCTTCTTGCCCGCGGAGGTGAGCGCAAAGGCGGCGCCGTAGGCACCGTCTACATGGAGCCAGAGGCCATGCCGGCGGGCTATCTCGGCGATGTCGGCCAGGGGATCCACCGCGCCTGTGTCGGTAGCCCCGGCAGTGGCGATGACCAGCCAGGGACGCAAACCCGCGGCTTCGTCGGCGCGGATGGCTTGATCCAGTGCATCGGCACGCATCCTGTAGCCATCGTCCAGGGGCACATAGCGTACCGGGCACTCTCCCAGGCCGGCCAGCCGCAGCGCCTTGCGCACCGAGTGATGTGTCTGCGCGCTCAGATAGACGGGCGCACGCTCGACATCGCGGGCCCGCAGTCCGTGCGCTTCCCGCGCGGTCACAATCCCCACCAGGTTGGCCATGCTCCCGCCCGAAGTGAATACCCCGGCCATGGTGTCCGGATAACCCACCTCCTGGGCCAGCCAGCGTATCAACATGTTCTCCATGCGCACCGCGCCCGGCGAACCGAAGTAGATGCCCACATAGCGATTGCTGATCGCGGCCAGAAAGTCACCCAGGGCCGCGTGATAGAGCCCCCCGCCCGGTATGTAACCCATGTACCCCCCGGACGTGGTATTCAGGCCCGAGCGATCGACCTGCTCGAGCAACAGGGAAAGCGTTCGGGCCAGATCATCGGGCTCCTCGCCGATGGGTGCTTCGTACAGCCCTTTGCCGATGTCAGGCGGATGATAGAAGGTCGGCTGCTCGCTGAACTGTTCCCAGAAAAGCTCCGCGTGCCGGGCTACAGCATCGAGCAGGGCTCGCCGCTCGTCTGCGCCGGGCTCCAGTGCCTGGGCCTGGCTTTGTAACTGCCGGATTCTCTCGGGGGTGGGGTTGAGCATGCCGGCATCCTACCGCTAATGCTTCGGCCTGACAAGTTTCGTCCGCAAACCGGTGCCTCTCAGGCGCCGCGTAGGGTGACCACCAGCCGCCGGCTGCCGCCCCGGTTACGATGCTCGCACAGATAGATCCCCTGCCATGTACCCAGATTAAACCGGCCGTCGCTGATGGGAATCGTAAGGGTACTGCCCAACATGACCGCCTTGATATGCGCGGGCATGTCGTCCGGCCCCTCATAGGTGTGTTCGAAATAGGGCGCGTCTTCCGGCACCATGCGATTGAAGAAGGCTTCCATGTCGGAACGCACCGTGGGGTCGGCATTCTCGTTCAAGGCCAGCGAGGCGGAGCTATGTTTCAGGAAAAGGTGGGCAATGCCCACGCGCAGTTGCCGGATCTCCGGCACCTGTTGGAGGATCTCCTGAGTGATAAGGTGAAAGCCTCGGGCTCTGGGACGCAGGACGATTTCGCGCTGAAACCAGGTCATGGCGGGGTCGGGAATCC
>RFJM01000427.1 GCA_003694905.1 Caldilineae bacterium | reverse complement strand
GTCCCGGCTGCGGGCGATATCTTCCAGGTGGTAGAAAACGACCGTATCGCGCGACAAATCGCCCACGAACGGGCGGAGAAGAAGCGGGTGGCGCAGGAGACGGTGCGCACGCTTTCGCTCGATGATCTGTATGCCCAGATTCAGTCGGGCGATGTGAAGGAGCTGAATCTTATTATCAAGGCGGATGTGCAGGGCTCGCTGGAGCCGATTGTGAGTTCGTTGAACGACCTGAGCAGCGAGGAAGTGAAGATCCGTATCCTGCATCAGGACGTGGGCACGATCAGCGAATCGGATGTGATGCTGGCAGCGGCGAGTCGCGCCCTGATCCTGGGCTTCAATACGCGAGTGGACCCGGTGGCGGCGCGGCAGGCCGAGATGCACGGTGTGGATATCCGCCTGTATGATGTCATCTATCAATTGATCGACGATGTGTCGAAGGCGATGACGGGTATGCTGGAACCGGTGTACGAGGAACGGCAGATCGGCGAAGCCGAAGTGCGCGCTGTCTTCAAGATTCGCGGCCTGGGCAAAGTGCTGGGCTGTCTGGTTACCGACGGGGTGGTGCGTCGCGATGCCATCGCCAAGGTGTATCGCAACGGCAAGGAAGTCCACACGGGGACCGTGATCAGCTTGAAGCGCTATCAGGAGGATGTGGACGAGATACGGGCCGGCTACGAGTGCGGGCTGGCCATCGAAAATCTACAGGACCCCCAAGAAGGGGACAATCTCCGATTTTTCGAAAAGGTACGCGTGCGATAAGGCAACGATCGCTATGAGCCAAAATTATCGAAAAGAGCGTCTCGACGAACTGCTCTGGCAGGAACTGAATACTATCGTGATGTACGAGATGGACGATCCGGTGCTGAATGAGATCACCATCAGCCGGGTTGATGTGACGCGCGATCTACAGGTGGCGCGCGTGTACGTCAGCCCGGCGGATGAGGAAATCGACCAACGCCTGGTGTTGCGGCATCTGGACAGGGCCAAGGGTTTCCTGCGTAGTCAGATCGCGGCACGGGTACAGCTGCGTCGCGTGCCGGAGCTGGTGTTCAAGATGGATGTAAGCCTGGCATATGTGGAGCGGATCGACGCAATTCTGGATCAGCTCAGCGGGTCGGAGGAGAGCTCTACCCCACCTGGAGGCGATGCTTCGTGAGCACTGAGGCGCTGGTGCCCCCACAGGAGTTGCTGGATGCGATCATGCGGGCGCGGCATCCCCTGGTCATCGCCCATGTGGCACCGGACGGCGATGCGATTGGCAGTGTGCTGGCCTGTGGCCGCCTGCTGCATCACCTGGGGAAGGACCCGATCCTGGCATGCCAGGATCGGGTGCCGGCAGCGTTTCGCTTTCTGCCCGGGCACGATCGGCTCCGAACCGAGATCGAAGGTTTCGAGATCGATATGGTGATCTCGCTGGACAGCAGTGACCCTTCGCGGATGGGGAGGATCTACGAGAGCCGGTTCAACAATATTCCCCTGGCGGTTGTGGATCATCACATCACCAATGTCTATTTCGGCAATGTCAACTGGGTGGAGCCGGAGGCCTGCGCCACGGCGGAGATGATCTATTATCTGGCCAGGGCTTTTGACATCGAGCCGGATCAAGAGATGGCGACGTGTATTCTCACGGGTATTGTGACCGATACGCGGGGGTTTCGCACGGCCAATACGACGGCGCGCGTGATGAATCTGGCCTCACGGCTGATGGAGGCCGGCGCGCCGTTGGGAGCCATCACGGAACAGGCGCTGAACAGCCGCTCGCTGGATCTGGTGCGGCTGTGGGGTCGGGCGCTGGATACGGTGGCGGTGGAGGATGGTGTGGTGAGTGCGGAGAACTCGTTGCGAATGCGAGCGGACCTGGACGGGGTGATCCGTGCGGAGGGTCTGGTGTCCTTCATTCTGGGTGTGTACGAGGCCAAGGCAGCAGTGGTGTTTACGGAGCTGGCCGAAAACGAGGTAGAGTGCAGTTTTCGGGCAAGGCCGGGCTACGATGTGTCGCAGGTGGCGTTCGAATTCGGCGGCGGTGGTCATCCTCTGGCCAGCGGTTGTACGCTGGCGGGCACGCTGCCCGAGGTGAAGGAAGAGGTGCTCCGCCGCCTCAAGGAAGCCGTGAATCACAGTAACAGGGAAAGATGATGGGTCGGACCAAACCCGGCGTACTGAATATCGACAAGCCTGCGGGTATGACTTCGCACGATGTGGTGGCGGCGGTCCGGCGGCATACGGGGATACGAAAGGTAGGACATGCAGGCACGCTGGATCCGCTGGCTACCGGGGTGTTGCTCGTCTGTGTGGGACAGGCGACGCGGGTGGTGGAGTACCTGCAGCGGGGGCAGAAGGAGTATGTGGTAAGGATCCGGCTGGGCGAGGAAACGACGACGTATGATGCCGAGGGGGAGGTTGTGGCCCGACATGAGGTGCCGGCGCTGACGGCGCATGAGTTAAGGGCGGTGTTGCAGGGTTTTGTGGGCGAGGTGATGCAGCAGCCGCCGATGTATTCGGCGGTGAAGTATCGGGGCCGGCCGCTGTACAAGCTGGCGCGGGAGGGAAAGAAGATTGAGGCCAGAAAACGACCGGTGAGGATCCATGCGTTTGAACTGCTGCGGTGGGAGACCCCGGACCTTGAGGCGCGCGTGGTGTGCTCGCCGGGTACGTATGTGCGCTCGCTGGCCCACGATGTGGGGGTCGCGCTGGGATGCGGGGCGCATGTGCAGGCCCTCCGGCGCACCGCGTCGGGTACATGGCGGGTGGAGGACGCGATCCCGCTAGAGGTGTTCCTGGCGTCGGGGGAGGATTGGCCGCGGTATGTGCATGGCCTGCGGGCGGCGCTGTCGATGTTGCCGCCGCTGGTCCTGGAGGATGAGATGGCGTATCGGTTCGCGTTGGGACAGCGCGTGCGGCTGGAAGCAGCAGTAGGACGGGGTGAATACCGGGTTCTGAGCGCAGATGAGAAGTTGGTAGGCGTTGGACGTGTGATGGATGAGGGGGCGCTGCTGGCGCCGCACAAGGTTCTGGTGGATCCGCAGATGCTGCTACCAGAGGTACAGGAGGGCTGAGGATGCAGGTCTACGAGTCGATCGGGAACGCGGCTCTGAGCGGGCCGACGTATGTGACTATCGGGAGTTTCGATGGGGTGCACCGGGGTCACTGTGCGCTTATCTCGGCGATGCTGGCCGAGGCCAGAGAGCGGGGAGCAGCGTGCGGGTTGGTGACGTTCCATCCGCACCCCCGTAGTGTGTTGCAGCCGGGAGTACCGGTTGCGTATCTGACGTCTCTGGCAGAAAGGCTGGAGTTGTACGCGTCAACGGGACTGGATTTCGCGGTGGTGCATCCTTTTACGCAACAGACGGCGAATACGACAGCGGATGAGTTCTTGCAGATGCTACAGGGATATCTGGGACTGAGTAAGCTGTGGGTGGGGCCGGATTTTGCGCTGGGACGGGCGCGAGAGGGCGATGTGGCCTTTCTGAAACGGTACGGCCGGGAGCATGGCTTTGAGGTGGAAGTGGTGCCGGAGTATGTGTGGGAGGGCCAGCCGATCCGCTCGCGGCGTATCCGGCGGGTGATCGAGTTGGGGAATGTGGAATGGGCCGGGGCCTGGTTGGGCAGGCACTATGGCTTTTCGGGAGTGGTGGTACATGGGGCCATGCGCGGCCGGACTATCGGTTTTCCGACGGCGAATCTCTCTCTGAGTCAGGGACGAGTGGTGCCGGCGAACGGGGTGTATGCGACATGGGTGTGGATCGAAGGAGTACGTCATCCATCGGTGACGAATATCGGGGTGCGGCCCACGGTGAACGGCACGCATCGCACGGTAGAGGTGCATGTGATCGACTTTGATGGAGATCTGTACGGCCGCAGTTTGCAACTGGGGTTTGTCGCCCGGCTGCGCGATGAGATGAAGTTCCCAAGTCTGGAGGCACTGAAGGCGCAGATCGGCCGAGATCGCGACCGTGCGGCAGAGATTCTGGCCCGCGATCCACAGGTGCCCAGAGAGCCGCGTTTCGAGGAGTTAACCCATACGGCGGACTGGGCGATCAAGGTATACGGCGAGACGCGCGCTGCACTGTACGCGAATGCTGCGCTGGCGATGTTCGCGCTGCAGGACGCGACAGAGGCGAGCGGCCCGACGGTCCGGCAGTGGCTCGAGGTGCAGGCAACGGACGCGGAAGATCTGCTCGTGCGCTGGTTGAGTGAGTTGCTATGGCTGGCAGAAACGGAAGAGGTTATGTTTCAGAGTTTCTGGGTGGAAGATATTGGCGAGACCTACCTGCGGGGATGGGCCACGGGGCGCCGCGGCCGCAGTGAGATGGCGCATATCAAGGCGGTGACGTATCACGATCTGTATGTGAAGCCGGCGGACGCCGCGGGCACGGGCTGGGAAGCGCAGGTGGTGTTCGATACGTAGGTTGGCGCGAAGGCATGAGTGTGGGCCGGCGCCCGCCCGCCGACTTCGTCGGCGGTGCCCCGCCGCTGCGCCCGACAACCTTGCGATGCGCGGCCGAGCATGCTATCGCAGCGGCGGGGCGAAGGGCGAAGCCCGTGCGGGCGCCGGCCCGCGCGCGACGCCAACTAACGCCTACTCTGCCTCACCCGCGTACCTGTCCCAGATATCCTGGAACACACCCGGCGCCAGCGGATACACGAGCCGCAACATCTCCATCGCCACCTGCCGGATCTCCCACTGCGCCGCTTTATCCAGCCGCAGCCAGAAAAAATGCCGCAGCGCCGGGTAGTGCATCGACATCACCAGCCGCGTCTCGGCCGCGTTGGGCAGCAAGAAGCGGGCATCCTCCTTGCGCACACCTTCTCGGCGCAGACTCCGATACGACGCCTGCAGGTCCTGCCAGGCCTGATCCATCAAGCGACTTGCTTCGGCATTGGCCGCCACCGCAGGCGGCACCACTGCCTCCCAGCCCCCTTTCTCCAGACTCACATATCGTTGTGATTCCTGGCTGAACGATGCCAGGCGATGGCGCACGATCTGATGGCTGCACGTCCGCGAGATACCTTCGATTAGAAATGTCGCGCTGCAATGCTTCTCCGGCTCGGGGATACCGTCGATCGGTATATACCCTAGCAGCGTCACCTTCATGCTTGCACCTCCGCATCCTCCAGCAGATCCGCGTACACCGAGGGCGCCACCGCCCCTGCCAGTCGCACGAACTCACGCCCCAGCGCCGACCGCGACCGCTTCCAGAAATCACGCACATTCCGTGCGTTCAGGCTAAACACCCAGCGTTCCGGGCCCAACCGGGTATACTCCACAGTCGGCTGATTCGCCAGCAGCAACACATCATCGTTGAGCCCTACACCCTCGACCTCGAACACAAAGCGCACGTGCTCGATGATATCTTCATGTCCTTCTCGCACGCGCAGGGCAATGAACTCCGGCTGATATCCCATCCGGGCTTCCGACCGATAGCACACCCGACCAGCATACTCGATCAGGTTCTCCTGCAGCGTGCCCTGCCCTCGCCGTATGGGACTGTCCGCGGCCAGGACCTCATCCAGCTCCGTATGAGCCAGGAGTGTAACCTTCAACTGCCACCTCCAGAGGGGAATTCGAAAAAATGAACGGCACGTCCCCGATTGTACGCCCTTCCCTCCTCAAATGCAACCCCGCAACAACACCGCATGTTATGTCACCTCTTGTATGACGACAACATGCCCTGCAACTTTGACAGCCGTCCCACCCTCGCCTAAAATGGGCGCGCACAGACAACAGACCATCCTTTGACCACTACGGAGCTATTCAATGGGTACCAAACGCTACCTTGCCATGATCGCCGCCTTCTTCCTGGCGATTCTCACCGACGCCTTCATCTACGTGTCGTTGCTCGACACCCCCTGGACCCGTGTTCCGGCCTTCTTCCACCTGGCAAACATCATCGTCCTGGCCGTGGCGCTGGCCATTCTGCTCGACATGATCTTTAAGGTCGATTTGCTTCGCTAGGCAGGCGCAGTTCATGGCCACTCAGGCAGGCACATCGGAAAGTAACGACATGACTCGTGCATCGGCCTCGAAATCGAGAACCCGCAGCAAGCCGGGCACCCTCTCGATTTACCTGGCCCTTATGAAACCCAAGATCATCTCGCTCTTGCTCGTGACGACGGCAGGCGCGATGATGGTTGCCTCCGGCGGCTTCCCCCCATTGGGGGTCTTTTTTTGGACCATGCTGGGCGGTACACTGTCGGCGGGAGGCGCCAACGCCCTCAATCACTTCTTCGACCGAGACATCGACGAGATCATGTACCGCACCAGGCAGCGGCCCATCCCGGCCGGGTGGGTCGCGCCTCGGTCCGCCGTCATCTGGGGTATCTTCCTCTGCGTCGTCGCCTTCATCATCTTCTACGTCTTTGTCAATCCCCTTGCGGCCGTCCTCTCCCTGATCGGAGCCCTCTACTACATCTTCATCTACACCCTCTGGCTCAAGCGCTCCACCCCCCATAACATCACCATCGGTGGCGTAGCCGGTGCTATCCCGCCCCTCGTCGGCTGGGCTGCCGTCACCAACAGCCTGCCCCTGGCTGCTTGGGCCTTGTTTGGCATCGTCTTCCTGTGGACACCGCCCCACACCTGGGCGCTCACTCTCGTCGTAGAACGGGACTACGCTCGCGTCGATGTCCCCATGCTCCCCGTCGTCGCGGGCGAGGCCGAGACCCGCAGGCAGATCCTCATCTACTCCTGGATCTTTGTCATCTTCACCATCCTGCTCGTGCCCCTCCGCCTCTTCGACTGGTTCTACCTGATCGCGGCTGCGGTACTCGGCTACTTCTTCATGCGCAATGCCTATCAGGTCCGACGGGAGGGATCCAAATCCGCTGCTCTTCGTCTCTACAAGTACTCGCTTCTGCACCTGGCGCTGCTCTTCGCCGCTATGATCGCCGACGCGAGTTTTCCGCACATCTTCAGCTCCCTTTTGGGCGGCTGAAACCACGACATACCCTGGCGGGGGACGCAGACAAAGGGGGGCCTGTGTGACGCTCGAATTCCGCATTCTTGCACCTGGTGTTATAATACGTTAAGTAGGCAAACATGCGTTAGCGCTCCATTGACTGCTTTCGCCGGCATTGACGTCCAGGCAAGGCATAATCGTCCGATGCCGTTCCATTTTCAAGAACAACCCCTGAGTCATGCCCTATCCGAGAATACGCGAAGCCCCCGAATCCAGCTCCGCTGCCGTCCTGCAGGCAGTGGCTGCCTCCCTGAGTGATGCCTGGTACCAGCCGCAGAAAGCGACGATCACCGAACGGCGCCTGGCCCTGGCCGCAGCGCGTCTACCCCGTCCCCTGCAGCGCATGGCCATCGCGCGCGCCGTGCGCCGCCTCGGCCTGGATCCCTCCCTGGCCCGCTTCGTCAGCAGCGAGGGTCTGGCCCGGCAGGCTCTCAGCGTCTACGACCACGTCCACAACGGCATCGGCTATCCCGCCATCTTTATCGGTGCACCCAACGGCGGTGTCGCTTACCTGGCCGCATTGCTCCAGGTCCCCTTCCTGCCTGCCCATTTCCTCCTCAGTTTTGCCGATCCGGGCGATCCCGACGACATCCAGGGTTATCAGCAACGAGGTCAGCAGTATGCTACTACCATCCGCGAGCGCAATCCCGACCTTCTCGTCGTCAACCACTACGACCCGGTCCACGATCGCTTCCTCGTCGAACAGGTCAACCACATCCGCCTGAAACTCCTCGACCTTCCCGAGGCTTACCGCCGTTTCATCCGCGACCACCTGGCCCCCGACGGCACCATCTTCTTCATCGACTGCCAGATGACCTGGTTGCAATACCAGTGCGACGAACACTACTACTTCCAGGTAGGTGGCCTGGGGGGCTTCGAGGCCCAGGACTACCTTAGCGGGAGCGAACGTCTGGATCGCTGGTTGGCCCGGCAGGGCAGCAAACATCGCGGTGGTTGGACCCTGCCCGGCGACATCGCCTGTCTCGAGCTTCGAGAATCCGAGTGGGGCTCGCTCCCGGCTTTTCGCAGCGCGGTTCGGCGTTTCGCCGAACAGGAGCGCTACAGCTTCCATGCCATCAATGGCATGCATCCCGAAGACTTCAGCGCCCTCGCCTACACCGCCTATCTCTGGGAAGCTCGCCTTCACAAACGCCGTCCCCAGGGCATTCTCATCGAATGCTTTGGCCAGACCAACCCCACAGCAGCCTTACGCTCAGATCTCCTGCCCCTCTGGCTTCCTTTCAACTGCGAAGACAGCCTCGACTACCTCAAGCGCATGAGCGAGGTCCTTCCCCAGCGGCTGCCTGTACTCCTATCTCTCATCGCCACCTTCACCGAAACCCCCGACATGCCCCCCGCCGCTTCCTGGAATCGGGCCCTGCGAGACGTGGGACCCGTCACCTGGATTGGCGCCGATCCCGAGCTCTATCCCTTTGACATCACCTCCCGTTT
>RFJM01000426.1 GCA_003694905.1 Caldilineae bacterium | reverse complement strand
GTCAGTTCATCTCGAAGCCGCCATCCACGTTGAGGGCCTGGCCGGTGATGTAGTCGGCGTCCGTTGAACAGAGAAAGGCCACGGCTCCGGCGATATCCTCTTCGGTCGCGGCCCGTTTCAGCGGCACCTGGTTGACGAATGCCCGTACCGCTTCGCCTTCTTTGGCCCCGAACAGACGCCCTCTGTCCCGGTCGATCTGTTCCCACATGGGCGTGATCACGATGCCCGGACAGACGGCATTGACGTTGATGCGATAGGGCGCCAGGGCCAGGGCCGCCGACTGGGTGATACTGATCACGGCAGCCTTGCTGGCGGCGTAGTCCGCGGCCAGGGGGCGACCCCGCCGGCCGGCGATGGAGGAGAAGTTGACGATCTTGCCATAACTACCCGCCAGGTTTGCCAGTTCTTCCTCAGACGGACCGCGCTCCCCGGCCAGGTCGGCAGCCACTACGTCGGCCAGGCCTGCATGTTCGCGCAAAACCGCCGGGAGCTGGCGGATCATTTGGGCGGCCACGGCCTGAATGGCGAAGAACATCCCCTTTTGATTCACGCTGATGGTACGGTCCCAGTCGGCCTCGCTGAGTTCCAGCATGGGCTGGGTGCGGAGCACGCCGGCATTGTTGATCAGGATATCGATGTGGCCGAACTCGGCCACCACATCCTCCACCATCTGCTGCAGCGCGGCCACGTCGGCCACGTCGATGGGATAGGCCACGGCGCGGCGACCCAAGGCCTCCACCTCCACCGCGGTCGCCCTGGCCGTGTCGGGATTGTACTCGGCCACCACCACATCCGCGCCCTCTCGTGCCAGCCGCAAGGCTACTCCCTTGCCGATGCCCTGACCCGCGCCGGTAACGATGGCCACTTTTCCGGAAAAACGTTGTGTCATGGGAAACCTCACAGTTCGCTCAAAGGTGTAATGTCGATCTCATCGAAGCGGATGGAGCGATGCTCCGCAGCCGAACGATAGGCAGCTTCGACGATGCGTAGGGTGCCCAGGTTGTCGCGAGCGTTGGTTTCGGGGACCCCGTCCTCCTGGATGGCCCGCATGAGCGAAGAGATGGGACCGATGAAGGCGTCGGGAATCCACTTGCCCTCCAGCTTGGCCTCAAATTTGTGGCCGGGATAGTAGCGGCGGCTGCTCCAGTACAACGTGTCCTCGCGACCATGAGGATAGTTATACATCGCGCCCAGGGTGCCGCTGATGTGTCCATCTACCCCGATGAAGCGGAAGGTAGCGAAGTACTCGTCCGAGTGATTGAAATGATTGTCGGCAATGAAGGCCTGCAGATCGTTGTCGTAGTCGAGGATGGTAATGGTCTTCGTTTCGCCGATGATGTCACCCTGCATGGGGCTGCGGGCGTGACGGCTGGTGATCCATACGGGGTCGCCGAACAGCGACCGCATGGCATCGATGTAGTGGATACTGTGATACATCACCTCCAGGCGGGGGGCATTGACCAGCCAGTCCCACATATTCCAGGGCGTATTGACGCTGACCTGGATGGAGGCATCCACCACCTGACCGATCCAGCCCTTGCGGATCAGGTCTTTGGCCGCGCGGATTCCCTGACCCCACCGCAGTTGCTGATTCACCGCGACCTTAACGCCTGCCTCTTCGCCCAGCTTTACGATTTCGGCGGCTTCGGCAAGGTCCAGGGCCAGGGGTTTCTGACACAGCAGGTGCTTGCCGGCCGCTACAGCCTGGCGCACGATGCCGAGTTGGTGCTGCGGTGGTACCGCGATTTCGACGATCTCCACGGCCGGGTCGTCAAGAAGTTCTTCCAGCGAATCGCAAACGTGGGGGATGTTGAACTCTTCGGCCACGATCTCGGCGGTGGGGCGTTGCAGATCGTAGGCTGCCACGACATTGAGCTGATGGCGTCGATACGAGGGCATAGTCGCGTATTGGACGATGCCTCCCGTACCGACCAGCCCAATGCCGTAGTCCTTCTTTGGGGGAAGTTTGGGCTTATAGTCCAGTTCCAGGAGCGGGTCAGACACGGTGTCACCTCCGCAGGACTCGTCGCAAGAAGGGTGTGTGGAGAAGAAAGCAAAGTTCAGGCCACGACACGCCGTACCGCGTCCAGGATGTCTTGCGGACCGGGCAGAGCGACATCCTCCAGGACCCGGCTGTAGGGAATGGGGATGTCCATCGCTGCCACACGCAGAATCGGCGCGTCCAGATAGTCAAAAGCATGCTCCTGCACAAGCGCCGCGATCTCGGCACCGATACCCAGCCGGCGATGGGCCTCGTGGGCCACGACAAGCCGGTTGGTTTTCTTGAGTGATTGCACAATGGTATCCAGGTCCAGAGGGACCGTAGTGCGCAGATCGATGACTTCCACGTCGATGCCTTCCTCGGCCGCGGCCTCGGCTGCCTCGAGCGCGTGGAGAACGGTGCGCGACAAACTGACCAGGGTCACATCGTCGCCGGGCCGTTTGATGGCAGCCTGACCGAAGGGAACAGTGTAGTCCTCCACCGGAACGGGGCCTTTGGTATTGTAGAGAAGCTTGTGTTCGATAAAAACCACGGGGTTGTCATCTCGCAGGGCGGTTTTGAGGAGCCCCTTGGCGTCGTAGGGATTGGAGGGCAGGGCCACCTTCAGGCCGGGGATGTGGGTGAACACGGCCTCCAGGCTTTGGGAATGTTGGGCGGCGTTCCCGCGGCCGCCACCCTGCTGGGTACGGATGACCAACGGCACTTTGACGCGGCCGCCCGACATGTATCTCATCTTGGCAGCCTGGTTGAAGATTTGATCGCTTGCCACCCAGGCGAAGTCCATGAACATCAGCTCGGCCATGGGGCGCTTACCCGTCATGGCCAGGCCCACAGCAGCCCCCACAAAACCTGCTTCCGAGATGGGGGTTTCGATGACACGGTCAGGGCCGTACTTTTCCAGCAATCCCTCGGTGACTTTGAAGACACCGCCGTAGACGCCGATGTCTTCCCCAAGCAGGAGGATGTTGGGGTCGCGCTCCATTTCTTCGTCGAGGGCCTCGCGCAGGGCCTGGGCATACGTGATTTCGCGCATGAAAAGGTGATACTCCGCAGAACGATGGTGAAAGGTCAGTTCGGTAGTTGCACGTTATAGAAAGCGGACGCCGTTCGGTAGAGGATCTGCTCCTGTTCCGGCTCCGAGTACTCCGACAGGATCTGTCTATAGGCGCGCCAGGCTTTCACATACCCACCGGCCAGCACCGAGACCGGCCAGTCTCCCCCGCACATACAACGACTGGGTCCGAAGAGACCGATGCTCCAGCGGACCAATCCGCGAATGCTGTCGGCAGTCCAGCCCTCCCAGTCGCCGCTGGCCGTTCCCAACCCCGAAATCTTGGCGAAGACATTCGGATTCTCGGCCGCGATCCGCATATCCTCACCCCATTGGCCCGGCTCGCGCGCCTGAAACGGCGGTTGCGCCAGATGGTCGATGACCATCTTCAGCTCCGGTATTCTCTCGCTCAGCACCGGGATGCACTCGAGATGCTCATGTTTGGTAGCGACCACGTCGAACGTCAGGTTTGCCTGAGCCAGGAGTGCAAGGCTCTCGTAAATGGGTTCCTGCAAGAGCCAGTGGGGATCGGGTTCTTCGTGGATGAGATGCCGTACCCCTCGGAAATAGGGGTTGCGGGTGAATCGCTCTAGCGCCTTGCCGGTCTCCTCCGGGTCGGTCAGAGGCACCCACCCCACCACACCGATGATCCAGGGATAGAAGTCGGCCTGGTCCAGCATGTAGACGGTATCATCATAGCTGTTGGCCGACTGCACCATCACCGTAGCCGTGATGCCTGCCTCCCGCAGCTGCGGCTCCAGTTCCGACACCAGATAGGTGCGGCAGAGAGGTCCGTATTCGGGTACGAGCCAGGGATAATCGACTTTGCTCAGATCCCAGGCGTGCTGGTGGGTGTCGATAATGGGAATACTCATGACAGCGCTCCTGTGGGAGGGGAATGGCGGGGAGAGAATCGCATATCAGGCGAACACGAAGGTCTCGATCTCCTCGACCTTGGGCCAGGGGCTTTCCAGGGCAAAGCGGGCGATCTCGGCGATCTCGGCTTCCACTTCCTCACGGATGGCTTCGATCTCTTTCTTGGCGATCTTGAACTCTTTTTGCAGGCGTTCGGGAAAGGTCTTGATGGGATCTCGGGCCCGCCACTCTTCCACTTCTTCGCGAGTGCGATAGGGTTCATTGTCGCCCACCATGTGTCCGAACAGGCGGTAGGTCTTCGCCTCGATAAAGGTGGGGCCACCACCTGCGCGAGCGCGGGCCACCGCCTCCGATGTTTTTTCGTACACTTCGATGACATCATAGCCGTCCACGATCATGGCGGGAATGCCAAAGCCTTCGGCGCGCTCGGCCAGGGTCTCGGTGCCGATCATGTTGGCGATGGGTGTCATCTCAGAATAGAGGTTATTCTCGCAGAAGAAGATGACGGGAGCCTGCCAGGCTGCAGCCAGGTTCAGGGCTTCCAGCAATGCGCCTTGATTGATAGCGCCATCCCCAAAGAAGGTAATGGCAACGCGGTCGGAGCCGTCCAGTTTGGCCGAGAGGGCCGCACCGACCGCGATGGGCGCACCCGCACCGACGATGGCGTTTTCGCCCAGCAGTCCGATTGCCGGGTCGGTCCAGTGCATCGACCCCCCCTTGCCTTTGCTGCAGCCGGTTTCCCGCCCGAGCAGCTCGGCCATCCCCTCGCGGGGGTCCAGTCCCTTGGCGATGCAATGACCATGCCCGCGATAGGTGCAGGTCATGAGATCGTCCGGCCTCAGGGCGAATACCGCGCCCACGTTGGTCGCCTCCTGGCCGATACAGGGGTGCAGAGAGCCGCGTAGCTCACCTTGCAGGGAAAACTGCACGGCCTGCTCTTCGAAGCGGCGAATCAGCAGCATGGTTTTATACATGCGTAAAAGGTCTTGTTTCTTGAGGCTCATCGGGCTGGTCTCGCTGCGGTTCAAAAGATGGGTGGGGTGAAGATGGTCAGGAGTTGCACGTCTTCTTGGCTCTCATTGCGCAGGCCGTGCGTCATGCCGATGGGCACGGAAACGATGTCGCCCTCGCGGACTGGCCTTTCTTCCCCGCCGACGTGGAAGACGCCGTGCCCCGCCATCACATAGATGGTCTCGATCTCCTGAGGATGAATGTGGAGGCCGATTTCAGCACCCGCGGGCACGCGCACCATGCCTACGCTGGCGAAGGTATTCTCCGCGCCCTTGATCAGGGGCTTGAAGAAAACATCCTGGAAACGCGGGTGGCGTTGCCAGGGAATGTCATCGTGATGATAGATGGGGGGGATGTCGTTGTCTGTCATGAGGACGCACCTTGATGGGAGTGAAAGGATGAGGACGGGTCGCCAGCCTGTCTCCAGGAGATGTCTGGCGGCGAGGCTTGCGCTTCCAGGTATTGGCAGCGGTTGGGAGGGTCCAAGAATCACGCACGGGTGCGTGCTTTTTCGGCCACCCGCTCGCGCATGAGCTTTTCGGAGAAGGCCAGGTGTTCGATCATGGCGCGGCGCGCTCCCTCGGCGTCGCCGGAACACACGGCGTCCAGAATGGCCTTGTGCTGCTCGAAGACCGGTTCCAGCGGTCCGCCGTAGTTGTCCCAGTTGACCAGAAAGTACTCGCGCAGTTGCTCCATCAAGGGTGTGAGCAACACGCTGAAGAGGTCGTTGTGGGTGGCGTGTGCCAGCGCCAAATGAAAGCGGAAATCGAGATCGGCCAGGGTGCGCGCCGACCCGGCATAGTGTTGCATTTCGGCGTAGATGGTTTGCAGCTCGCGGCGCTGCTCGGGCGTCGCACGCAATGCGGCGAGGGCCGCGATCTCCCCCTCCAGCACACGGCGGATTTCGGCGATCTTGAACTCCGTGTTCTCGTCGGGAAGAAGCTGCAGATAAGTCTGCAAGGATTGCGACACCAGGCTGGAATCGGGCCCCCGCACATAAACCCCACTGCCGGTGATGGATTCGAGAATTCCCCTTGCTTCCAGCACCTTCACGGCTTCTCGCACCACCGTGCGGCTGACCCCGAAGCCCTGTGCCAGCTCCCGTTCGGGCGGCAGTCTGTCTCCCGGCCGCCAGGCACCGTCTTCAATGAGGGTAAGGATCTTGTCGGCCACGCGTTCGTACAGACGCTGCTCGCGTTCGATAGGGGTGATCTCGGGAGGGGTGGAAGCAGACATGGCGGTGCTCGAACAGGGGGCGCCGGGAAGAGCATTGGTCTAACGGTCTGATGGTATACCATCGCACCAATGATGTCAAGTGGGCCAGCTTCCAGGGGGTGCGTTTCAATGTGGGGGCGGCCGGGGGGCAGTGCCTCCCCGAAAAAGAGGCCGCCCGACCCGACCAGACGACTAACCATCGTTTCAGCTTGCCAAGCCGTGCTGTGGGGACCGGCATCCGGACAGGCTGGAAAGCCTGGCCCACATGCAGCCCTGCCTGAGAAGCTGAAACCCCGGCGGCTTGGTCTGGTAGGCCGGGGCCGCGGATGCGGGGGCGCTCCCCCGCACCCCTTGCAGGGGGACCCTTACCAGCCTGGCGCACCGGCCGCCCCTAATTCGAACCGCACCCGCTTCCAGGGGACATTTCATCTTTGGGCCGAGCGAGAAGATGTGCGTTCTTTCCAGACGGCCGGGATGCGCGCGGTTCCGCGATTCACCCAGAGGTGGGAGGCCTGACCGGCACTCTCCCCCGTGGCGGGGAAGGTCGAGGAGGGGATCGAACTACCGCTGAACAGACGGCGGTAGTGCCGCCTGGCGGCAGTGACAGGCGGGAAAGCCTGTCCTATATACAGCCCGGCCCAGGCGAAGGAAAAAATGTACCTTCTGGGGGATCGGGTTTCCGGCATCGGTGCCAGGCCGTGCTATAATGGCGCAGCCCTTTGCCGTGGGCCGGTCCGGCCAATCACCAAATCCTCGTATCCTCGTCGAGGCTCCCCTTGGCGGCTCGGGCACCGATCCATTCTTCCAGAAAACCCCGGCCGGGGATCGTGCTGTTCTGATGCAGTTCCGATTCTACGGCCCGTTTGAAGATACCGTCAAACATCCCGTTCCCCATAGGGGGATTGCGAACTCAGGGAGCATATTCATGACATTAGAAGATCGTTTTGGCGCCAAGACAACCTTTGACACCGGCAGTGGTACGGCGGTCATGTACCGCTTGCACGCTTTGGAAGAACAGGGCATCGCCAATATTTCGCGCTTGCCCTACTCTATCAAGGTATTGCTGGAGGCAGCGTTGCGTCAGTGTGATGGCTTCGAGATCACCGAGGATGACGTAGTCGCGCTGGCCCGCTGGCAGCCGCAAGAAGAGAAGCGCAAGGAGATGCCGTTCAAGCCTGCACGGGTGATCATGCAGGACTTTACCGGCGTGCCGGGCGTGGTGGACCTGGCCGCACTGCGCAGCCAGATGGCGCGTCTGGGCGGCGACCCCGCCAGGGTGAATCCCGAGATCCCGGTGGATCTGGTCATCGATCATTCGGTCCAGATCGACCGCTTTGGCTCTCGCTTTGCCCTCTTTTACAACGCCGAGCGCGAGTTCGAGCGCAATCGCGAGCGCTACGAGTTCCTCAAATGGGGAAGTCAGGCCTTCGACAACCTGAGGGTGGTGCCGCCGGCCACGGGCATCGTCCATCAGGTCAACCTCGAATACCTGGGCAAGGTGGTGCAGACACGACAGGTCAACGGCGAACGAGTAGCCTTTCCCGATAGCCTGGTGGGCACCGACAGCCACACCACCATGATCAACGGGTTGGGCATCGTGGCCTGGGGCGTGGGCGGCATCGAAGCGGAAGCGGTGATGCTGGGCCAGCCTATCTACATGCTCACACCGGACGTGGTGGGTTTCAAGCTGACAGGCCAGTTGCCGGAGGGTGCGACCGCCACCGATCTCGTCCTCACGGTCACCGAGATGCTGCGCAAACACGGTGTCGTGGGCAAATTCGTCGAGTATTTTGGTCCCGGTCTTAGCCATCTAAGCCTGGCCGACCGGGCCACCCTGGCCAACATGAGCCCCGAATACGGCGCCACCATGGGCTTCTTCCCGGTCGATGAGGAAACGCTGCGCTATCTCATCGGCACCGGCCGCAGCGAAGAACTGGTTGAGCTGGTAGCCCGCTACACCAAAGCCCAGGGACTCTTCCGCACCGATGACAGCCCGGACCCCGTCTACACCACCACGCTCGAACTGGACATGAGCACGGTGGAGCCGAGCATGGCCGGTCCCAAACGTCCGGCCGACCGCATCCGCCTGGCCGACATGCAAAATGCCTTCCGCAAGGCGCTGACCACGCCGCCGGGACCTCAGGGCATCGGCCTGGACGAAAGCGAGCTGGACAATAAAGCCGAGGTGGAATATGAAGGCACCCGCTTCACCCTAAAGCACGGCGATGTGGTCATCGCGGCCATCACTTCCTGCACCAACACCAGCAATCCTAGTGTCATGATCGGCGCCGGGCTGGTGGCGAAGAAGGCAGTGGAGCGCGGGCTCAGCGTCAAACCCTGGGTCAAGACAAGCATGGCACCCGGCTCCAAAGTGGTGCAGCGCTATTTGGAAGCCTCGGGCCTGCTGCCCTATCTCGAGGCGTTGCGTTTCCACATCGTCGGATTTGGCTGTACCACCTGCATCGGCAACAGCGGCCCACTGCCCGACGCTATCCGCCAGGCCATCGAGGACAACAACCTGGCCGTGGCCGCCGTACTCAGCGGCAATCGCAATTTTGAAGGCCGTGTCAGTCCCAATACCAGGGCAAACTATCTGGCCTCGCCGCCTCTGGTGGTGGCCTACGCCCTGGCGGGCACGGTGGACATCGATCTCTTCAACGATCCGATCGGCCACGATCCCAACGGAGAACCCGTCTATCTCAAGGACATCTGGCCTTCGCAGGAAGAGATTCAGAGGGAGATCCGGCGCTCGCTGCGGCCGGAGATGTACAAGGAAGAGTATGCCAATGTATACGACGGCAACGAAACCTGGAACCAGATCCCGGTCGGAGGCGGTGACCTGTATGAGTGGGACGACCGCAGCACCTACGTCAAGGAGCCGCCTTTCTTCCTGGACCTGACCGTGGAGGTCCCGCCGGTGCGGCCCATCCGTCGAGCGCGCGTGCTGGCCCTGCTGGGCGACACCGTCACGACCGACCACATCTCGCCCGCGGGTGGTATCGCGCCGGGAAGCCCCGCAGCCGAGTATCTGCTGGCCCGCGGCATCGAGCAGAGTGAATGGAACACCTACGGCAGTCGTCGGGGGAATCACGAAGTGATGATGCGCGGCACCTTTGCCAACATCCGCATCCGCAATCGGCTCGTGCCCGGGGTGGAGGGTGGCTATACCCTGTACCTGCCGGCACGGGAGCAAATGAGCATCTTCGATGCTGCCATGAAGTACCAGGCCGAGGGCACACCGACCATCGTTATCGCGGGCAAAGAGTACGGCACGGGCTCTAGCCGCGACTGGGCCGCGAAGGGCCCCTATCTGCTGGGCATCAAGGCCGTCATCGCCGAGAGCTACGAGCGCATCCATCGCTCGAATCTCGTGGGGATGGGGATATTGCCCCTGCAGTTCATGCCCGGCGAAAACGCCGAGATCCTGGGTCTGACCGGCTTCGAAACCTACGACATCGAAGGTCTGGATGATAACATGGTCAGCGGCCAGACTTACACCGTGAAGGCCACGGCCGAAGATGGTACGGTCAAGACCTTCCAGGTGCTCAGCCGCATCGACACCCCGGTGGAAGTGGAATATTACAGGAATGGCGGCATCCTGCACACCGTGCTGCGGCGCATGGCGCGCGAGGGCTGAGGAAAACACCCCTAGCAACGACCCTCATGTAAGGACCCGCCTCTTCCCAGGGGCGGGTCCTCTGTCTCAGACCCCTTTATCACTCTATGACGATTTCGCCCGCGGGCCAGGCATTATCGGGCAAGGGATGGCCATCGGGCGTGCGCGCGGGCAGCCGTGTCATATCGCTGCTGCGATAGAGGGTGACGATGACCCGATAAGTGCCGGGAGGCAAGTCGGGCGGCAGCCGCAACCACCGGATGACATGTAGCCGGTCGCCACTTCGCCACAGGTCGGGTGTCAGCTCGATGCTGGGGGGACCGTCCGACCCGGCCACCCACTGCCCACTTTGATCGAGCAATTGGACGCTGACGGTGAGATCAGGCGGGCCGGGGTTGCGCGCCAGCCAGCGCAATAGCACCGGTGTTGCCCAGCCGGCACGCTGGGGCAGGTCGGCCAGCCGCACCTCGGTCAGAAGCAAAGTGTCGTTGAATTCGGCCAGGATGGGCTGAGTCGCTTCCGCTACAGGAGCCTCGTCGGCAGGTCGGTCAATACGCAGCGCGCCGAAGTTGAGCGTATCGCCCACGGGGTTGCCCTGGGCGTCGTAGACCGGCAGATAGCGGCGACGGCCCTCTTCTTCGCGGAAGAGGGAGACGTTGATCGAGCCGCGGGTGGGTGTAGGGCCGGCATCTTCCACCACGATCCAATATGTTTCCGAAAAGAGGGTGCCCGGCTCCCATACGGTAGTGGCAGCATTGCCCCGGCCGGGATAGGTGGCGATGCTGCCGTAGCTCTGTCCCCCCATTCCCACCAGATGGATGGCAAGCGTGTAGGGCTCGTCCGTGCGCGCCAGCACCCGCCAGGTCAGGGTCACCGGCAGCCCTTCGCCGGGGCGGGCCAGCGGCACAAAACCGACATCCGCGCTGACCAGTTCTGCGGCATCGCCAAAGCGCGCATATAACACCTGATGGGTTTGCGGCGCATGCTCACCTGCCCTCGTGGGCGGCGAATAGGCCGGGAGCAGCAGGAAAGGCAGTAGAAGAACGGTGAGACCAATGGTCCACAGCAAAAGCAGGGAACGGCCCCATGCCCACGCCCGACCGGCTATCTGTGCCCAACCCTGCGCGATGATCCAGCTCGTGAGGGGGAGGGTAGGGAGGATGTAGCGCCCGCGCAGAAAGCTGCTATCGTGGATCAGCTCGCGCAAGAGGGGCAGAGCGATAACCGAGAGGGCAAACAGACCGGCCATGGTCAACTGTGGCAGCAAGCGCCGATGCTCGCGCCGGCGCAGCCACCCCACCACCCCCACCATGCCTACCAGTAGGATCCCCAGCCACACACCGTATACCCAATCCCTGGTGCCTATGTTGCCCCACCCAAACGAGACCCAATAGGTGCGAAAGCCGTAGGCCAGCGCCGTCGGCACCGCCGACCAATCCAGGCCCAGGAAATGATCGCGCTGCAGGCCCCCCAGCAAGGCGGCCTGTGCCACCGGGTCCCGCGGGATGACCGCACCGGTGAGCAGATAATTGCGGCCCAGCAGAAGAAGCGTGGGGAGGCCCAGCACAGCAAGCAGCAAGAGAGCGCTGTACAGGACGCGCCGGGGTGGCGTGCTCTCCTTGCGATGCAGCCAGACGGTGACAGCCAGGGCAATGCCCGCGAGCGGCAGAATGGCCAGGGCAAGATACTTCGTCAGCAGCGCCAGAACCGTTGCCAGGCCGAGCAGAAATGTGGCCCGCGCTGTAGGCCCTTCGCGCAAGAGCCGCATGCAGGCGTAGAGAAACAGGGTCTCCAGGGCGATGAGCAGGATGTCATTGGTGATGACAGAGCCGAGGAATACGTATTGCGGAGCGAATCCCTGAATGGCCGTGGCAATCAGGGCGATATCGGGTGCGCGCGGGCTGAGCTGCCGTACCAGGGCGTAGGTAGCAAGCAGCCCCAGGGTGCCGATCAGCACCGACACCATTCTGCCCAGATGCAGGGCGAGCAGCGTCCCGTGCCAGGGCCACTTCTCTTGCTCCCGGTCGTGCAAGACGAAGTTCACGCCGCCGCTACCGGTTCCGCTGACAGCATAGGGGTTGACCACAGGCCGATACCCGTCGTCGGTATTGACCGCCAGCATGGGGACCGCAGCCAGCAGGTAGTAAAGCGGGGGCTGACTCGCCTCGTCGAACTGGAACTCATGGGTCAGTCTCTGGCCCGGATTCGGCAACGCCAGATTTTCGGCGATATAGGCGGCGTGCTTGTAATGGGCCCACTCGTCATGGGCTTCCCAAGGGGGTATGAGGATGCTGTAGACCAGCGCCAGCAGGAGATGCCCTGCCAGGATCAGGCCCAGCCAATGTTTGTGATGCAGCCGCGCAGGTGTTCGGGCCCGTCTGGCCGTGCGACCTGGTCGGGTTCGAGCGCTGGCGCCTGGGTTCATGGTAGCAGATGAGAGAAGTGTGCCGTGCCAGGGGTGCGCGGCTGCGAACTGCGCGGATTCAAAGTCTCTTCTGGCCGTGCGACTGCCGCCTCAGCCCATGATCGGTACAGGTCCATCGTGCGAGGCATTATAGCACAGGGCGATGCTATGCAGACCAGCCGGAACGTGCGCGTTTCAACCTGGGGCAGCTGGCGAGCAGCGCCCCCCGGAAAAGCCGCGGCCACACCCAACCGGATAACCACCCACCGCTTCGGCTTGCCGTGCCGTGTGGTCAGGCTCGAAAGCCTGGCCTACATGCAGCCCGGCCCGAAAAGCTGAAACCCCGGCGGCCGATCTGGCAGGCCGGGGTCGCTTCCCGCCCCCAGGAAACCGTTTCGAAGAATTTCAACCGCTTGGAATATATTAGCCCCTTCCCTTGTGGTTTTTTCCTCCCTGCGTCCCCTTATGCTATGATTCAAGGCTGTGTCTCGTGCTGCGGCCGGCAGAGAGACCATCCGATCTCACTCCGAGGTAAAATCATGCCCGAACAAATCGCCAATCTCATAGGCGTTGGCCTGGAATGGATCGTCGCTATTCTCGGCGGTCTCCTGGTTGCCTTTTGGGTTGGCCTTATCGTCTGGACCTGGCGGGATATACGCACCCGTTCGTCCGATATATTCGCTGCCATTCTCGCTTCGCTACTGGTTGCCCTGTTCAATGTCGTCGGTGTTCTGTTGTACCTCTTGCTACGTCCCAAACAGACACTGGCCGAGCAATACGACCGGGCGCTGGAAGAAGAGGCGCTCTTGCGCGAGATCGAGCAGGCGCCCAGCTGCCAACACTGCGGCCGCCCTGTACAGGCCGAATGGCAGTTCTGTCCCTATTGCGAAGGCGAACTCAAGTACCCGTGTCATCAGTGCGGAGAGTTACTGGACCCGGCCTGGAAACGCTGCCCCCACTGCGGAACCCGGCCCCGCCATCTCGAGCGGACTCCATCCGGCTATGTGGCGCCGCCTCCTACGCAGCGTCTGGAGCCTGAGGTTGCGGACCCTACGACTTTCATGCCGCCTCAGGGCGGAGAGCACACAGAGCATATCGACCCCGCCCAGCCCTAGGGAGGTCGATTGCGAGGGGAGGGCCAGACAGCCCTCCCCTCTTTCTTGCATCAGGGTTGCAAAGCAGCCAGGAGCGCAGACGGGTCGGTGGGCAAAAGCTCGACCTGACATCCGGCCGCTTCCAACTGGCTGCGCGTGTCCGGTGGATGCTTGCCGACCAGCGACACACGAGCCGCTTCACGGGCCTCTTCCAGCGCGAAACCGAAAGCTGCCTGAGTCCGAGCGAGATGGTCGGCCAGCAGGGAGAGATAGAGAAGGGCTTGCGGCCTGTCGGGTGGCGGCAAGAGATAGTAGTGGTCCAGCGCTTTGGTGGCCGGGGGGGCGGGCAGATCCAGCTGTACGCTGTTCTCGCCATCCAACGTCACCGGTCCGGCCTGCCTGCCGTCCATCTCGTCCCGCACCGTGTATTCGCCCGCGGGAAGTCCCTCGAAACGATATTGCTCGTCAGCGGCCACTTGCGTTGTGGCCACCTGCTGCGCGCCGCGTAGCAGTACCAGTGTATGCCCGGCGCCGGCAGGTACACGGCCGGTGATGACGCTGTCGGCGGGGCCGGCGACCTCGGCTACTGTACGCTGAAAGGTGATGGCGAAGGAATGATGGAAGAGGGTGTTGCCCGGCGCTTCGTCTGGATGAGCGGTGTGGAGGTTTTCTACCCGGTCCGAGGGGGCTCCCTGTACTTCGGCATTGCAAATCTGCCATTTCCACATGGGGAAGTTGGCGCCCGGTTCGTTCAGCGGCTTGTCGATCACCACCAGTTCACTGCCGCCGTCCCATGTGATGAGAATGCGGGTGCGGTAGACGCGCTCTCCGGCTTCGTCCAGGGCATCGAGGAAAATGTGATGTCTGCCGCCGTTTTCCTCGGGGGTGAGATGATGGACGCGGGTGACGCGCCAATAGGTGGTGCCTGGTGCGACGTCGGCCTCCACGATGCGCACACCGTAGGCTTCGGCGTCATTGATGGGTTCGGGCATGTAAATACCTCGTCGATGAACGAAAAGGGGAGCGTGCGGGAAAAAGACGCGCGGGCGCGGGTTGTCTCAGGCGGGCGGAGAAGGCGTCAGAGTCTCGGCCAGCGAGAGAAGGTCCTGCCGCAGATCTTCGGTCCGACAGCCTGCCGCCTGTAACTCGCTTACGGTTTCGTCGGAGATACCGTCCCCCAGCAGGACGACGGTTTCGGCCAGCCGCGCTTCCCGCGGGTCGAAGCCGAGAACACCTCCCGGCTGGGAGGAAATCCAGTTCCCGACCAGACGTACCAGTTCGGGCATCAGAGCCGCGTCGGACGTACCGAGTAGATAGTATCGTTGGAATGTCTTTGGCATAGAGGCCACCGGGGTATAGTGTAACTCCTGGGTCACGGTGTTTTCGCCGTCCAGCACCAATCCCTGGGCGGCGACGACGCCGGCAATGACCAGTTGGTAGACTCCGGCACCGAGATTCTCGAAGCGGAATCTGCCGTCGGCGCCGGTCGTGTCGGTGGCGATGGTCTCTGCCACCGTGCGCAATAAGACCACCAGATCGGCTACGGGGTGGCCATCAGAATCCAGCACCGTGCCTTCGATGATGCTATTGTGTGCCGGTTCCCCGGCCGGCACGGCGAACACAGGTACCGCCAGGACGCGGGTGCCGTCGCAGCGCAGCCCCGGCAATACCGCGTCTCCGACCTCCAGGCGATAGACGCCCGCCGGTAGATTGGTGAAGCGATACTGTCCCTCGGGCGTGAGCTGCCCGCGCCGCACAAAACCGTACGTCTCGGAGATCAGTGTGATGCTGCGCTGGCCCGGCCGCAGATTTTGCACACGACCGATGATCGCGCCCTGAATGGGAAAAGTGATCTCGACTTCGTTATCTCCGTCGAGAGCGAGTTCGGATCGGATGGTGCCGATGCCGGAGAGCTCCAGGTCGTACAGCCCTGCCGGCAGGTCCGCGAAGCGGAAGCTCAGGCCGGCATCCAGGGTAGTCTGCAAACTGGCCGTCTTTTCGTTGCTCTTCCACAAATGTACTGCCTGTCCCTGGCGGCCTCCGGGCACATGCCCGCGTACCACGCTGGCGGAAGGCAGGGCCGACATATCGGCCATAAGCTGGAAATCCACCTCATAGGTGATGGGTTCACCTTCGCGACCGGGGATGCCGGTTGTCACCAGGCCGTCCGCCACCTCGCTTTCGTAGTCCCCCTGCACCACCTGGATCTCGAATTCTCCGGCGGAATTGAGGAACTCGTAATAGCCGGCGGGCTTGGAGGGATCCTGGCCGGTGCGGGTGCGGGGGAAGGTAGTGCCCGGCGCGGGGTCCGTCCAGCGCATCTCCAGCTCGATGCCGCTCATGCCCTCGCCCTGCTCGTCCAGCACACGGCCGTAGAAAAGGTGCCGATTCCCCGTCTCCTCCCGGTCCAACAACCGCTTTCGCACAACGACGTAACGGGGCTCCGGTACTTGCGGGACGATGAGTTCCACATCTGCCCTGGGACGGGCAGGATCAAGCTTGGCCAGGGCCACCCCGCGCCCCGCCACCAGAGCATATTCTCCGGCCAGAGGCAACTCAAAGGCGAAGCTGCCGTCGCCGGCCGTCGTCGTTACCGCGTGGCTCAACCCATTGCGATGCAGTTCGACCTCCAACCCGGCCTGAGGCTGCCCCATATCATCGCGGGCCACACCTGCGATGTGATAGGTGCCGGTGTTGTCGAAGCCCGACAGGTCCACGGTATCCGTGTCGCCCGGGTCGAGGCTGATACTGTGGGAAGCGGGCCCGTACCAGGGAACGTAGAGATCATACGTTCCTGCCGGCGCCTCAAGAGCGTAGCGCCCGTCGCCGTCTGTCTGAGTCGAAGCAAAGATGTGGTCCTCCCGGCGCAACTCCAGGGTCAGGCCGACCACCGGTGCCTCAGTGCGATCGGTCACCCGACCGAGCACCCGGCCCGGAGCATCCTCGCCCTTCCGCAACTCGTGTCGGACCTGCGCGGGCGTATCCTTGAGCAATTGCACGATGGGCAGTTCGCCGTTGAGACCGAACTGAAGATCCCAGGCGTGGGTGTACCAGGACATCTGATCCCAGGTGGGACTGAAATCGCCCAGCGGCTTCGAAGCCAGCAGCCAGGTACAGCAAGTGAAATACCATTCCGGCGCCTCATCCTGCAGAAAACGCACGATCTCCAGTTGCCAGGCTGCCTGCGTGGTAGGATTAACTTTGGCATAGCGGCGATCATCCCCCCAGCCGACGACCGGGCCACCTTCGGTGCTGATGACCGGGATATAGAAACCCAGGGTGTCGAATACGAGTTGCCCCCAGAACTCCCAGGCCCGGAAACAGTTGGCGTCGTCGAAGATAGTATGGCCAGGGTTCTGCGCCTCGGCGCGAAGCTGGTTGATCTCTTCCAGACTGCGCCCGTCCCAGGCCCAGCGCTGGAACTTGAAATAGTCATCCCGACTCACCCCTTTGGCTTCGGCTTCTTCCGGCGTAAGATGGCTATACTGCCAGGCTGCCAGCCGCTCGTACTCCTCCTGCGTGAGGGGTTGGCCCTGCTGGTTCACCGGATCGTAGGGATAGTCTAGAGGATGGTTGAGTGTGTAGTTGTGGATGGCCAGCCAGGCGCCGCTTTCGAAGATATCGACGCGCCCCCGCTCTGCCACACGGGCGATGATATTGTCCTTGCTGCCCGGGCCCATGGCCGGGACGGCGGGCAGTCCGCCGGCATCCAGAATGATATCGGCATCGATGATGAAGTTGTCTACTACGATGTCCAGCCAGTTGGCAGGACGGTGGTTGTTTTGCCACTCGGCTGGCAGGTCGGGCTCGTTGTTGGTCTCGAAGTAATGAACACCTGCCTGAATCAGTCGTTCCACCGCCTCCGTCTCCCGGCCGCCGAGATGGCCCGGATTAGGCCGCTCTCGATAGATTCGCACCACAGGCATGATGCCGTGGTCGAGCAGCGCCCGCGCCAGATCCAGGGATGAACCACCGCCATCGTCCAGGATCTTCACCCACTTGATCTGCATAGCCTGCAGTTCCTGTATCCAGAAGCGCAGATCTTCACCCGAGGGGTGGTACAAACTTGCCGACCAATGAACCCCGCGACCATTGTCATGCGGCGGACGGGGGAAATCCGATAAGGGTTTGGGAGACATATCTGATCCCTGTACAGAGACGACGGGAAAGGGATGCCCGGAAGGCCCGCGAGGGGCACGAAGACAGGTCGATTATAGCCGAGACCGGGAGGGCCGCCAAATGCCCCGGCCATCGGGTGCGTTTCAAGATGGGGGCGGCCGGGGTTTCAGCTTCTCAGGCAGGGCTGTATGTGGGCCGGGCTTTCGAGCCCGTCCGCATACCTGAACACACGGCATGCCGAAGCGGTGGTGGGCCGGTTGCGTGTGGCCGCGTGCTTCCGGGGGGCGCCGCCCGCGAGCTGCCCCCCAACTAAAACACACCCCCCTCCTTCTGCCACCAACAGACTTTAGAACCGAGTTCGATCGCTGCTTTTCCGGCATGGATCTGTGCTATAATGCACGTCACCACCGATTCCTGCAGAGCTACATCTCATGCGTAATCTTTATTTCTCTCTCCTGCTGGTCGTCGGCGTGGTTCTGCTGGCAGGCTGTGGATCGCGCGAGCCCACACCCTACGTGCGTCTGCAGGTGGAAGCCCCGGCCGAAGTCGCAGGCGAGGAACTGGCCCCCGGCAAGCTGCCTCTGCGTGTGGCAGTAGCCGCTGTGCTCTCGCCCGAAGCCACCTTCGAGGTTTACGGGCCTTTGCTGGAGGCGCTATCGCAGGCCCTGGATCGCCCCGTCGAGCTACTGCAACGTTCGACCTACGCCGAAATCAACGAGTTGATACGCACGGGCGCGGCCGATATCGCCTTCATCTGCGGAGGGGCCTTCGTCGAAGGCGAACACGGGAACTACATGGAGCTCCTCGTCGCACCCAAGGTCGAGGGCGAGGTCACCTACCGATCGTTGGTGTTGGTTCCAGCCGACAGTCCTGCCCAATCCCTGGAAGACCTGCGCGGTAAGCGCTTCGCTTTCACCGATCCCCTCTCCAATTCCGGCCGTCTCTACATTACCTACTGGCTGCGCCAGCGCGGCGAAAGCCCCGACACATTTTTCAAGGAGACCATTTTTACCTACAGCCATGACAACTCCGTGCGGGCTGTTGCAGATGGTATCGTTGACGGCGCGGCCGTCGATTCCCTCGTCTACAGCTATCTCAGCAAAGAGGAGCCCGAGTTGGCCCGGCGAACGAGGGTCTTGCACTCCTCTCCGGACTTCGGCATTCCACCCGTGGTGGTCCATCCCGATCTGGATCCCGTGCTTAAGGCCCAGTTGCGCCAGGCCCTGGTCAACATGAACCGCACCTCTCAAGGCCGCGCTGCTCTCAGAGCGTTGCATGTAGACGGCTTTACCGTGGTTTCTCCCACGCTTTACGACGACATTCGGACCATGGCCGCAGCGCTGCGGGGTTGGACTGTTTCCCAAGGGAACTGAGGTCGTGTGAGGATACCGGCGCCATGAGAGACCGCTTGCGCACACTCACGACCAGGTATTGGCGGACCATCACCGGCGTCAGCATTCGCTATAAGCTGCTGGGCATGGTTCTCGCGGTCATCCTCGTACTGGGGGTGGCCGTCACGCTGCAGGTGCGTAATCGTCTGGCCCGGGATCTGGCTCAGGAGTTGGAGACGCGCGGCATCGCCATTGCCCGAGATCTGAGCGACGATGCCGAAGAGCTGATCCTCACGCAAAACATCTTCGGCCTCTATCAGGAGTTGCGCAAAGGGCTGGAGAACAACCCGGACGTGCGCTACGTTTTCGTGCTCGACTCGGGCGGTCACGTGTTGGCGCACTCTTTTCCCCGCGCGGTGCCGCTGGACTTGATCGGGGTGAATCCCTTGCCGTCGGGCCAACCCTGGCGAGTGCAGAACCTGAACAGCGATGAAGGGCCTCTGACCGACATTGCCATGCCCATCCTGGACGGAAAGTTGGGCGTCGTTCGACTGGGGCTCTCGCACCGCCGGCTGCATGAGGCCGTAACTCGAGCCAGCCGCGAGCTGGTCCTGATCACGGCCTTGGTCCTTGTTGCGGGAGCGGTCATCACTTTGCTGCTTACGCGGGTGTTCACAGCGCCCATCTTACGGCTGGTGGATGCCACCCGTGCCGTGGGGCGGGGCGACCTCTCTGTGCGCGAGCCGGTGCAGATGGAAGACGAGATCGGCGAACTGACCGCGGCTTTCAACGCCATGACTGCCGATCTTGCCCGCATCCGCGACGAACTGGTGCAACAGAACCGGGATCTGACCGCGCTCAACGCCGTAGCAGCGGCCATTAGCGCCGCACGCAGCCTGGAAGAAGTCCTGACCAACGCTCTGGCCGCCGCCTGTCGGGCCCTGGATGTGCCCGCGGGTTGGGTAGTGCTGCGGCAAGACTCCGACGACTCCGACGGCGTGTTCGCGGCTCGTTGGGGACTTTCGTCCGACTTCGTCGCCCACGAAGAGGCCGACTCGACGCCTGCCTGCCATTGCCATCAGGTCCTGCGCGGCCCGGACGAGTGGCGGCGACCGATCCTACGCGACGACTGCCCGCGCTTGCAAAGGGCCCAGGCAAACGGCTGGGCCGAGGCGCGACTTGTCTGCCATCTCTCCGTTCCGCTGATGTCCCACGACCGGCCCCTGGGCGTGCTCAACCTGGCTGCCTCCGATGCCGCGGCCTTTCAGGAGAGTCGGGTTCGTCTGGCCGGTGCCATCGCCCGCCAGATGGGGGTAGCCGTCGATGCAGAACTGCAACGTCAACGCGTCCTGGACGAAATGGCCCGCCGCGAAGCCTTGAGAGGGCAGTTGCTTTCCCGCGTCATGGCAGCACAGGAGGAGGAACGCCGGCGCATCGCCCGCGAGTTGCATGACGAGGCCGGCCAGTCGCTGACCTCACTGCTGGTCGGACTGCGGGTTCTGGAAGAGCAAGTGCAGGCCCGGCGGAATGGGGCCGACATGCAGGCCCAGGTGCTACAGCTGAAACAGTTGGCCGATGGCGTTTTGGAAGAACTGCACCGCTTGGCCATGGACTTGCGGCCGGCCAGCCTGGACCATGTGGGATTGGTGGGTGCACTGGAACAGATGCTACGCCAGATCGAAACCGGCCATGCGGTGGCCGCTCAGCTGGAAACGGTAGGACTGGAGGATGTGGTCCTGGCGCCGCAAGTGGAGACCCAGGTCTATCGCATCATGCAGGAGGCCCTGACCAACGCCGTGCGCCACAGCGGAGCGGAACACATCGACGTCTTGCTGGAATGCCGTGAGGACACGCTGGTGGTGGTCGTGGAAGATGATGGCCGGGGATTCGACCCCGGTGGAGTGGTGGGTGGAGCACATCTGGGCCTGGCAGGTATGCGCGAGCGGGCCGAGCAACTGGGTGGCGATCTTGTGGTGGAGAGTGAGCCGGGCGGGGGGACGACGGTGGTGCTCAGGGTGCCTCTGGGACAGGTTTGCAGACAAATGTCCGGCGCGTAGTAGAATGAGTTGACCATGCCTGTGATCCGACTTCTCCTGGCCGATGACCACGCCGTGCTGCGGGCGGGCCTGAAAGCCCTGCTGGACGGCCAGCCGGACATGCAGGTGGTGGGGGAGGCCGAAGACGCGGCTGGCTGCCTGCGCGCGGCCGCACAGACCCACCCCGATATCGTGCTGCTGGACGTGTCCATGCCCGGTCTGGGCGCGGCCCACACCACTCGCCAGTTGCTGCAAGCGCATCCCAACCTCCGCGTCCTCATCCTCACCATGCACGAGGATGCCGCCATCCTGCGTGAGGTACTGGACGCCGGCGCGGCCGGCTACGTAGTCAAACGCGCGGCCGAAAGCGAATTGCTCAACGCCATTCGTGCCGTGCAACGGGGCGATGTCTATGTCCACCCCGCCATGACGCGGGCCTTACTCGAATCGCCGACACCGGCCACACCCCGTCCCGAACCGCCGGAGGGGCTCACGCCCCGCGAGACAGAGGTCCTGCGTCTGATCGCTCTGGGCTACACCAACCGGCAAATGGCCGTAGAACTGGGGATCAGCATCAAGACGGTGGAGACGCACCGGGCCAACATCACGGCAAAACTGGGCACCAGGCGCCGGGTCGACCTGGTGCGATATGCGCGTGAGCAGGGACTGTTAGATCAGTAGATGAATAACCAAGCAGTGGCAGGTGGCTTGTAGGACAGACGGGCGAATGCCGACTGAAGATCCCTATTCAGTTGGTGTCATACAAAGCAGTCTGAAATCACACCGTGTACGAACCAAACAGCGCTTCGCCTGATCGGG
>RFJM01000425.1 GCA_003694905.1 Caldilineae bacterium | reverse complement strand
TCCCGTACCCGTACGAGACGGTCTACCTCAGCACGCGTCGCGCTGTGGAGCGCCTGAAGGGGACCGACGTCGCTGTGCGACCGTGGATTCAGGACTTCCCGGACTACGCCTACGACCGGCGGGTGTACACGCCGGAAGACATCCGGTCCGAGATGAGGGCGGCACTGGAGGCCGGCGCAGAAGGCTGGATGCTGTGGGATCCCAGGGTGCGGTACACGGTTGAGGCGCTGAAGCCGGCGTCACGGTGAGACCAGGAAGCTGCGACTATTGTGCGCCTGGTCGCAGTACGGCCTACTCCCTCGGCCAGGGCTCGGCCCCGATGCAGCCTACTCCCACACGACCCCGCACACGGACACCAGGGACCCGTTCTGCGGATCGGCCGGGCAGCGGTCGTAGCCGGCTCGCATGCCCTGGGTGCCATTGAGAAAGCGCAGGGCCAGGTAGATGGGCGGCAGTCCGCAGATGCGCCGGCGGTCGCCTTCAGCACGGATCAGCTCGTAGAATCCCTCCGCATCGCCGCGACACATGGTGTCGATCAGTTGATTGTCGGATGCCTGGATGCGGGCGCGGTCGGCCCAGTCCAGCGGGTGGGGGTCGCCGAAGGCCGGCCCCACGTGGGCCAGGTCGCCGGCAGCGATCACAATCACCTGGCGACCGGCTGTTGCCCGCTGGAGGGCCTCTATGGCCGCTGCAAACGTCGGGTCCTCGGCGGGGGAGCCCAGTCCCACCACGAAGTGAGCGAAGGAGCCACACAGGATGGGCACCATCTCGATGGGCCGGCCCTCGCGGACGTGGTGCAGCCACACGGCGGCCAGTTCCACCGAGTGCTCCCGCCGATGGTGGAGCTCCTCCTCAAACGCTGCGTCCTCGCCAATTGCTTCCACCACAGCATCGACGACGTCGGTGGCCGTGGGGAGTATGCCAAAAGGCGTGGCGTAGTTTTGCCGCGTCAGGGTCAGCGTGCCGAAGCTGCCGTTGTGATCCGTGCCAAAGATGATGGCCAGGTCAGCGTCGCGGGCGAGTTCCGCGCCGGCTGTCCAGACGTGGGCGTACACGGGTCCGCCGCGCTGGTAGTCGATGTGCGGGCTGACCAGGCCGCGGCCGTCGTGAACCACCTGGCCATCGATTTCCAGGTCCTCGACGAAGGATTGAAGGTACCTGCGGAGGTGATCCGGATCAGCCGGGTAGCTGGAGCCGGCCAGCGCCGGCGGCCGAAATGGAGTCGACCGGAAACTGTGGAGCAGCCCGGCTTTCGCTTCGGCAAATCGCTCATTGTCGAGCAGGAATGCCTGATCCAATTGATTGATGATGTGGACCATGTCCTCGGGAGATAGCACAATCCCGGTGCGAACGGCCAGGCCGGCCCGCAGCGCACTCAGATCGCGGGTGCCATCGCAAAGCGCCAGGAGGGGGGCCAGCGGGCGTGGCACCACCACCACCTGATCGCTAAGCTGAAGTGGATCGCGCAACATGATGGCCGGCTGGCCGTTGTGGTTAACGATTTGTGAGTCGACGGGTCGAAGTCTGGGATACTTTTCCTGTGACATGAATGTTATCCGTGGGTGTGTATTCTGTATCCGGTAATCAAAAGTATACCACAACCTGCGCATTCTTTCCACTGCGTATGTAACGCAATTGAAACCTGTCCTAAAGCGTGCTATAATAGGCGCGCCCCTTCCTCAAAACCGTATACGTTCCCTCGAACAATGGTTGTTCGTATCTTCACAATCCTCTCAAACGAAGGAGGGAGACATTGAATATTCACGAATACCAAGCGAAACGCCTCTTTGCCAGGTACGATATTCCTATCCCTGGCGGTGACGTTGCTACGACGCCTCAGGAGGCCCGTCAGATTGCGGAGAAACTTGGGGTCCCCGTGGTTGTCAAGGCCCAGGTGCTCGTCGGCGGGCGAGGCAAGGCCGGCGGTATCAAGCTGGCCAGAAACCCGGATGAAGCGGCCGCCCGGGCCGAGGAGATTCTGGGCATGGACATCAAGGGGCTGACTGTCGAAAAGGTTCTGGTGGACGAAGCCGCAGACATCCAGGACGAGTTGTACCTGGGGGTCGTGTTGGATCGTGGCAACAAACGTGTGATCCTGATGGGCTCCTCCGAGGGCGGTGTAGACATCGAGGAGGTCGCCGCCACATCACCTGAAAAGATTGTCCGGGTGACGGTGGAGCCATTGCTGGGCTTGCGGGAGTTTCAGGCTCGTCAACTGGCCTATGGCATGGGCCTGGACAAGGGGCTGGTGCGACAATTCGTCGGTATTGCGCAGGGGTTATATCGGGCCTTTATGGAGAACGATGCATCCCTGGCAGAAATCAACCCCCTGGTTGTCACCGGGGATGGCCGGCTGCTGGCAGTGGACGGCAAGATGAACATCGACGACAGCGGGCTGTTCCGGCATCCGGAGATCGAGGCCATGCGCGACACGGCTGAGGAAGACGAATCCGAACGCCTGGCCCGCGAGGCCGGCCTCAGCTACGTTGATCTGGATGGTGAAATCGGGTGCATGGTGAACGGCGCCGGCCTGGCCATGGCGACTATGGACATCGTGAAGCTGTATGGCGGCGCGCCGGCCAACTTCCTGGACATCGGTGGCGGTGCTAAGGCCGATAAAGTTGCGGCCGCTCTGCGCATCATCCTCAGCGATCCCCGGGTCAAGGCGGTCCTGTTCAACATCTTCGGCGGTATTACTCGGGGTGACGAGGTGGCGCGTGGTATTCTGGAGGCTCTTTCGGAAATCCAGACCGATGTGCCTATGGTCGTCAGGCTGGTTGGGACGCGAGCAGAGGAGGGCCGGCAACTGCTGGCCGACGCGAAGATGATCACCGCCGAGAGCCTCAGCGACGCGGCACAGAAAGCTGTCGCGGCCGCACGGGGCCAGTTGGCGTGAAAGGAGCAGGCATGAGCATTCTGGTTGACAAGAACACACGGCTCCTGGTGCAGGGCATTACCGGGCGAGAAGGTGAGTTTCACACCCGGCAGATGATCGAGTATGGGACGAATGTCGTGGCCGGCGTGACCCCTGGGCGCGGCGGACAGGAGGTGGCCGGTGTGCCCGTCTTCGACACCGTCGCCGAAGCGGTCGAAAAGACTGGAGCAAACGCGTCGGTGATCTTCGTGCCGGCGCGCTTCGCTCCCGACGCCATTCTGGAATCGGCGGCCAGCGGCATCCCGCTGGTTGTGTGCATCACCGAGGGCATCCCGGCCCTCGACATGATCAACGTGGTGACGTATCTGGATGAGAAAGGGACGTATCTGGTTGGACCCAACTGCCCCGGTCTGATTACGCCAGGTGAGTGCAAAGTTGGCATCATTCCGGGCAACATCGTGATGCCGGGGCCGGTGGGCATTGTCTCCCGCAGCGGCACCCTCACTTACGAGGTGATCTGGGCGCTGACGGCCCGCGGAATTGGCCAGTCCACGTGTGTGGGGATCGGCGGCGACCCGGTCAACGGGTTGCGGTTTATCGAAGTGCTGGAGCTGTTCGAAAAAGACCCGCAAACGGAGCAGATTGTTCTGATCGGCGAGATTGGGGGGACGGCTGAGGAAAGGGCCGCCGAGTACATCAAGGCCAACATCTCCAAGCCTGTGGTGGCCTTCGTGGCCGGCCAGACCGCCCCGCCCGGGAAACGCATGGGCCACGCCGGCGCCATCATCTCCGGCGGCGAAGGCCGTGCCGAGGACAAGATTGCGGCTTTCGAAGCAGCAGGTGTGCCCGTGGCCGAGCACCCTGAGCAGATTGCGGACATCATTGCTGAGATGCGGTCATAGTTCAGGTCCAGTGCTTCGGCTCAAAGAGCTTGCTATTGGACGCATGCCAGACATTTTGCTTGAGCTTGACCTGCGGCCCTACGCCGGCCTCTGGATTGCCGTCGTGGACGGGCGAGTTGCCGGCGTAGGGCGCACGGCGCGTGCAGCGCGTCTCGCGGCCAGACGTAACCGGCCCAAGGACGAACCACTGCTACTGCGCGTGACCGATGATGGGCAGGGGGTGAGGAAAGAGGATACCTGATCGGGTGTGAATCGCGTGACGATCCAGGTGGATAGTGCTTTGTTACAGCGGCTTGCCGGCTTTTTCCAGGAGCGGGGTGTCGAGGCCTACGTGGTAGGCGGCACGGTCCGCGACTGGTTGCTTGGTCGGGCCAGCCAGGATCTGGACCTGGCGGTGGCCGGCGACGCGCTGAGCCTGGCGCGCGCCCTGGCGGACGCACTGGACGCCGCATACGTGCCGCTGGACATTGAGCGCGCAACGGCGCGAGCAGTGCTTCGCACGCGTGCCGGTTCGATCCGCTACATCGACGTTGCCCGGCTGCGGGGCGACACTCTGGCAGACGACCTGGCGGAGCGCGATTTCACCGTCAATGCCATGGCAGTTCGCCTGGACGATGCGGCGGCCGGCCGGCTC
>RFJM01000424.1 GCA_003694905.1 Caldilineae bacterium | reverse complement strand
GTGACCTCTGCCCCTATGATCGGTTGGATGTCCCATTCCCGCGCGGCCTGCCAAAATCGTACTGCCCCATACAGATTGTCGTGATCCGTGAGCGCCAATGCCGGCATGGACAACTCCTTAGCCCGGGCCAGCAACGCCTCCGGAGACGAGGCACCATCCAGCAGCGAATAGTAGCTGTGCGTGTGCAGTTCCACGTATTTCATGCCCTCACCTCAATCATAGAGCCGGGCCAACTCCCAGACCTGATGTTCCAGATCGCAGGCCAGCAAACACAACAGGCCATCTTCCGTAGTGAGCTTGATGTACTCACGCCAGCCGTCACTTGCCTGCCACCACCGGGCATGTACCCGCCAGCGATTGCAGATCTGGGCCACTTCATGGCGCGTTCCCCGCCACCAGAAACGTAGCGGCCGACCATATTCATCGCAAACGACTCGGATCGCCTCCCCGGACTGCCACAGCCGCGCGCTCAAATCGTGAACTCCTGCCAGCTCACGCGCTGCTCTACTTGCAGCCGTGTGGGATGAAGCACTCGGGCCTGCAACAGCCGCCCTTCACCGTACCGTCGGCGCACCTGGGACACCCATTCGCCCAACAATTCGACGGGAGTACCGGCACCGGGAAAAAGTGTCAACTGCTCATCCGCTGCCTCCTGGATTTCTCCCAGTGTCAAAGAAAGGGCACTCACTGGCGCGGGCCAGGGCTGCTCCTGCCAGCGCTCCGAGAGCAGGGCCAGCAACCGTGGTAGCGCCGATGTCGGAGCCGCGAGATGCCATACATCCTGATAGTCGGACCCAAAAACAAAGCTGAGTCTGGCCTGCAATAACTGTGCCGCCTGGAACCGTTCCTGCAACCGAGTCAAAAGCTGCAGCAGAACATCTTCTGCTGCAGCCAGCAGCCCCGGCAGCGTCTCCACAGGCGGATCGAACGCTAGCCCGCCGCTCAGGTTCGGCCGCTTATCTCGGGGGATCACCGGCCGCCGATCATGCCCGCGCGCCCACTCCTGTGCCAGCCGGCCGCGTGACCCGAACTGCTGAAAAACGGCGCGAGGAGAGAGCGCCGCGTATTGGCCCAGCGTGTAAATCCCCAAAAAGCCCAACAACCGCAGATCCTCTTTCGGCAAGGGGAGCAGGCGCACCGGCAGGGGACGCAAGAAGGGAACCTCCGCCTCGCCCAACACCACTCGCACCGTTCCCGTGTGGGTATGCCGCGCCGCAGCCCGTGCCGTAAACTTGCTTCGATCACAGCCGATGGCAGGTTGCAGTGCCTTGCCGAACTCACGCCGTATATGGCGCCCCAAATCCTGACAATACGCCACTGCCTCCTCGACTTTGAGATCCGGAGCAGCCAGGTAGACATTACCCAAACCGGCGGGCTCCACGGCATCGGAATACAGATCTAGAAGCGAGAGCAAGGCCTCGAACTCATTTCGAGCCTGCATCAGATCCACCTCTTGCAAAAGCAGTTCGGGGCAGGCAATACGGGCCTGCCGAGCCGTCTGGCCGGGCATCACCCCGGCATTCAGAGCCGGCCTGCTGGCCACCAGCACGCGCTCATCATTTCCGACCAATGCCAGGGGCCTCTGCACCAGTCGGGGATTCGCGCGTTTCAGCAAGGCCAGGGGAAAGGCAGGGATGTAACAGCTGAGAACAGGCATACCGACCTCCGTCACACCGCGGCAGGAGATCACTGCCAATACGAGGAGGGCCTAGATGCCATCCCCACGTACCGTGCCGTTGAAATGGATTTCAATAGGGACGCGTTTGTGCGCGGGGCCAAACTTATTCTTCAGAATACTCACCTGCGCCCGATATCCCCTCACATCTGGTCCTGAAAGCAACCAATACTCTCGGCTAAGGGCCAGATGGAGCGTGGCATAATGGGCCAGTGTCCGATCGGCAAAGGGAAATAGACGTTGCCATAGCGGCAGCGGATCATCCAGAACCAGGAATAACGCCCGCGTCTTGGCCAAACGCCCCACCAGATGATCCAACACGCCGGAAGCGAAACGGCGTTCCTGTCGGCTCTTACCCAGGGCACCCCAGTGATCAAAGAGGATCGCGGCTAATTCCGAACGCTTTGCCAGGGCCAGTGTCAGCTCCAGCGCTTGCCGCCCGTTTTCCGGCCGCACAACCAGCAGTTCCTGCAACCGCACCCCACATCGTTCCAGATAATCGGCATCGCAGGTATGCATGACATCCACATAGGCTACCGGCCGGCCTCGTTTCTGGACATTGGCCAGCACACGCGCTGCTAACGTCACCTTGCCCGAAGTGGGGGCACCGCTCAGAATGGTGATACGACCGCGCGGAATGCCCCCGATGCCCAGAGCCTTATCCAGAGCTGCAAAACCGGTCGGAACATGGGGAGGGACGCGCGTTTTCCGACTTCCCTTGCGGATGGCTTCGGTTCCCCATTGGTGTTGGATATGGGTAATGGTGCGTTCCAGACGACGATGACGGTTTTGATTGCGCGCCATGGCAGTACTCCGGTGTCATCCCTGTCCGGTTGCCTCAGCAGAAACCGGGAGGGTGGTGGGTTTTCAATTCCAGTGTAGGGGAACCTATGTTCTAAAATCAAGAGGGGTTTTTGAACCGGTGTTCCCTATCCTCTATCAGGTAGAGCCTCACTGAAGAGGGTTTATCGCAGAGGACAAAGGGGAACTCGGTGGGTTTTGGCTTCGCCATCTGGGCAATGGTTTCCCCCTCGAGTGGACCAACCTCTCTTGCAAATTTCATGAAGGGAAAAGAGGACACCCTCCTCATTTGTGGCCGGCACCCTGCCTTCTTTGGCGGGCAACACTCAAGGGGTTCTACCGTCTGTGCGGAACTCATTCTCTCTGCGCTCTCCGTGTTCTCTTCTCTATAGTGCATTCGCGGAACTCGCGGCCGGGCCCCTGTGGTGCCGGCGGAACTAACAACCGGGAAGAGGATCCTGTCTCGAATCAGGGAAATAGCTCGAATGGGGTATTGAAACCCTGCCGCGGCTTTGCTATGATAGAAGCGGAAACGGCACAAACTCTTGCTCATTGTCGTCGATGCATCGTTCCTGCAGCCAACGCTTGCTTGTACCGCTGCTCTTCTTGGCGGTTCTGGCTCTTCCGTCTGTCGCCTGGGCGGGTGGGCCAATACCTCCGCGCAGTTTATTTCAAGCACCTCCCACGCCTACCCCGGCTCCTTTGCCTCCCGCCATTCTTCCCGTTCCTCTGCTTGCACAGCCCGAACGGGACGTGCCCGAACCCGAAACAGAGAAGAGTGCCGTATTCTTGCCACTGGTGCACCGAGCCGGTGTGCTCTTTGCCCGGCCCGAGACGACCGGATCGCCTGAAGCCGTCGAGAACCCCCTGGTCGATAGCTTCGTCTACACGGTGCGTGATGGGGATACATTTAGTGACCTGGCCATCGAATTCGGCCGCGACCAGCGTACCCTTTCCTGCGTGCGTGACGAAGAAGGCCGGCCCGTGAGAACGTTGGTTCCGGGGCAAAGCATCGTTGTTCCGGCTACCAACGATCTCTGTCATCGAGTAAAGCCAGGAGAGACGCTGGCCGAGATCGCCGACTGGTACGGCATCGAAGAGGAAACCATTAGAACGTCGCCCTTGAACAGTTTTCTGAACGAAAAGCCACCTCGGGTCGGACAATATGTGCTCATCCCCAATGCCCGCAGCCGCTACCGCGATCCCTCCGAAGTCAACCTGCCCCGACCGCGCAAAGAGGGCTGGTACTACGGAGATGGGCAGTTTATCTGGCCTGTCGAGCGAGACAAACTATGGGTGAGCCAGGGTTTTCGGCATGGCAAGCATATGGCCGTAGATCTGGCTGCGCCCGAGGGGACACCGGTTCGGGCGGCCGATACAGGGATCGTGCTGAAAGCCGGCTGGAGTGACAGCGGCTATGGTTATCGCATCGTCATTGATCACGGTATCGACTACATCACACTCTACGCTCATCTCAGCGAATACTACGTGCAACCGGGCGACATCGTACAAAAGGGGGAGATTATCGGACTGGTGGGCAGCACGGGCAATTCGACGGGACCACATCTACATTTCGAAATCCGAGACTTCGGCTATCTGATCGATCCCTTGCTTCTTCTGCCGAAATGATAGGGTCGGCAGGTTGCCCGTCACCACGATGCCACCGTCGGGACGAATCGAAGACGCTGGCCATCTTTGGGCGACAGATCCCGAGCATCCCCCGAGGGGGTTGCGGGGGAGCGCCCCCGCATTCTGCGGCGTCGGCCAACGTGACAGGCGGCCGGGGTTTCAGCTTCTCGGGCAGAGCTGGATGTGGGACAGGCTTTCCAGCCTGTCCGGATGCCGGCCCGCGCAGTACGGCCTAGCAAGCTGAAACGCTCGTTAGTCGTCTGGTCGGGTCGGGCCGCGTCTTTTTCCGGGGGGCGCCGCCTGCGAGCTGCCCCCAAATTTTGAAATGCGCCCGCCAAACGCC
>RFJM01000423.1 GCA_003694905.1 Caldilineae bacterium | reverse complement strand
CCCACGGCGACACCCGCGCCCCCGGCCGAGGAGGAGGCTGCCCCGGCCGAAGAGGCGGCACCGATGGAGGAGGCGCCCGATCTGACCGGAGAGACTATCACCATCTACCATTTCGGCGACCTGTCCGGCCCCTATGCCTCTATCACCGGTCCCCTGATCCATGGTGCCGAGGATGCGGTGAAGGCCATCAATGAGTCCGGTGGTGTGTTTGGCGCGCAGCTCGACATCAAGTTTGCCGACACCGGCGGCAGCATCGATGAGGCCGTAGCGGCGTATGATCGCTTTACCGGCGAGGATGACAATGTGTTGGTGATGATCACCTACGGCTCGGGTGAGGCCGAAGCCCTGGCGCAGCGGATGGTGGAGGACAAGATCCCCAACATCGCAGCAGGTCTCAGCTCCAAGGCGTTCTACGTGGATTCGGGCTATACCTTTGGTCTGGGCCCGATCTACCCCGACCAGATGGGGTTGGTGATGAATTACATCAAGGAGAACTGGGCAGATCTGAAACCGGCCGGCGCGGGAGATGAGATCAAGCTGGCTTATCTGAGCTGGCCTACGGCATTCGGCCAGGGGGCACTCACGCCGGAGAGCCGTGCCTATCTCGCGGACCTGGGTATCGAGGTGGTAGCGGAGGAGACCTATGATGTCTCGCCCACGGCGGATACGACCACGGCCATCCTGAATGCACAGGCTGCAGGCGCCAACGTGATCTGGACCAATACGCTGGCGTTCGGCCCCGCCGCGATCCTCAATGACCTGCAGAGTCTGGGGTTGCGCGACCAGTTCGTGGTGGCCGCGGACAACTGGGCGATGGATCTCTCGCTGTATGCGTTCCTGGCCGATCCCTCGTACGGTGTCGGTCTGATCACGGCGTTCCCCTACCTGTGGTGGACGGATACGGACAATCCCGGTATCCAGTACGCGCAGAGTATCTTCGACGCCAACGAACGCACGCCCGGCGAGCACAATGTGGGCTATCTGCTGCTGGTCGCGGGTATCGACCTGGTCAAAGCGGCGCTGGAGCGCGCGATTCTCGATGTCGGCTACGAGAATCTCACGGGTGAGGCGGTGCACGATGCGCTGATCGAGCTGGGCGCGTATCAGCCGCTGCAAGGTGTGTTCCGCGTCGACTATCGCAACGGCAGCCGCTCACCGCACGAGGCGCAGATCCGCCAGATCCAGGGCGGGCCCGACGCTTTCGTGGTGCTGCAGGATTGGACGCAAACGCCCGATCTGCGGCCCCAACAGTAGTACCGTTTTCCTCGCGCCCGGTGCTGCCCCGGCAGTGCCGGGCGCGTTGGCCCGCGCGGCCGCGAGGGAGGCCATGCTTAAGCTGAACAATATCGAAGTCACCTATAGCGATGTGATCCTGGTATTGCGCGGGGTGTCGCTGGAAGCGCCGCCGGGCCAAATCATCTCGTTGCTGGGCGCAAATGGCGCCGGTAAGACCACGACGCTACGCGCGATCTCGGGTCTGCTGCGGACACATGAGGGCAAGGTAACGCGTGGCAGCATCGAGTTCAACGGCGAGCGGATTGATCATTTGCCCCCGGAAGACATCGTGGACCGGGGTATTGTGCAGGTGCTGGAAGGCAGGCGGTTGTTCAAGCATCTGACGGTGGAGGAGAATCTGATTATCGGCGCCCGCCGCCGCAATGGCAAAGGTGCGAATATTCAGGCAGATCTGGAGCAAGTGTACACCTATTTCCCCCGGCTGAAGGAGCTGCGACGGCGGACCAGCGGCTATCTCTCGGGCGGCGAGCAGCAGATGCTGGTGATCGGCCGCGGGCTGATGGCACACCCCCAGGTGATGATGCTGGATGAGCCCTCGCTCGGTCTGGCACCGCTGATTGTGAAGGAGATTTTCGAGGTAATCGAGCAGATAAGCCGGGATGAAGGTGTGACGATTCTGCTGGTGGAGCAGAATGCACGGATCGCGCTGGATGTGGCCGATTATGCCTATGTAATGGAGAACGGCCGTGTGGTGCTGGATGGTCCGGCCGCGCAGTTGGCCCAGAATGAGGATATCAAGGAGTTCTATCTCGGTCTGACACAACTGGGTGAGCGCAAGAGCTATCGAGATGTCAAGCATTACAAACGTCGAAAACGCTGGCTGGGGTGATGGATGCGGCCGACGACCCGGCCCCGGCCAGACTGATCCTCAGCCCAATGGAAAGGAATGAAAGATGACCGCAAACATTGATCTGGACGCGCGCTTGCGGGAGATGCTCCCGCAGGCGTATGAAAAGGCGCCGGCAGTACGGCGTCGCCTGGATGCGGCGGGCATTAAGCCCGAGGATATCCGGACACGGGCGGATCTGGAGAGGGTACCGGTTTTGCCCAAGGATGAGTTGGTACGGCTGCAACAAGAAGAGCCGCCGTTCGGTGGTTTCCTGGCCGTAGCGCCGGGCGAAGTTCGCCATATTTTCTTTTCGCCCGGGCCGCTGTACGAGCCCGAAACCGCGGATAACGAGCTGCTGATGGAGATGGCGCTGCTGGCGTTGAGGAAGAGCGGCTTCGCGGCGGGCGATATCGTGTTGAACAGTCTGTCATATCATCTGGTCCCTGCCGGCCTGCTGCTGGACCGGGCGCTGGTGGAGCTGAGGTGTACGGCGGTGCCGGGGGGCGTGGGGAACAGCGAGCTGCAGGTGAAGATGTTGGTGGATCTGGGCGTTACTGCCTATGTGGGTACGCCCAGTTTCCTGATGCAACTTCTGGGTAAGGCGGAGGAGAGGGGGGTGAAAGGACGATTACAGGTCGAGAAGGCGTTTGTCACGGCGGAGCCGCTGCCTGCGAGTCTGCGCGAGCGCCTGGTGGATGAGTACGGGATCTCGGTGGGGAATGCGTATGGTACGGCGGAACTGGGGTTCCTGGCGCTGAATACCACAGGCGGCATGCAGATGGAGCTGCTGCCCGCACCGATTGTAGAGGTAGTGGACACGGACACGGGGAGACATGTGGGACCGGGTGAGGCCGGCGAGGTGGTGGTGACGAATCTGGATCCGGCGTATCCGTTGATCCGGCTGGGTACAGGGGATATGGCCATCCATGTTGACCCGGCACCGGGTGCCAGCCGGCAGGAGGAGCGGGCAATCATCCTGGTCGGCCGCAGTGGGGAGGCGGTGAAGGTGCGCGGGATGTTCGTTCATCCGAATCAGTTGCGGTTCGCGGTCGGGCAGGTTGTGCCCGGGGCCGCGGTGCAGGGGGTGGTGACACGGCCGGAGACGCGCGATGTGTTTACGGTGCGGGTGGCGGCACCGGCCGATGCCTCGGCAGCAGAGGGAATCAAGGCGGCGGTGCAGCAGGTGTGCCGGGTGCGGGTGGATGCAGTGGAGTTTGTGGAAGCGCTGGCAGCCGATGCGCCGGGGATGGTGGATGAACGGAGCTGGGATTGAGGACCGGCGAGGTGGAGTGTGAGTAGACGCCATCTGAGTGATATCCTGGCCGAGACGGCGCGACGCCACGCGGCAAAGGAGGCGCTGGTGTTCGAGGACCAACGCCTGACTTGGGCCGAGGTGGAGGCCAGGGTGCAGGGTCTGGCCGAGGCTTTGCTGGGCCTGGGGGTAGCGCGGGGCGACCGGGTGGGTATCTATTGCACGACGCGTCCGGAATATGTGATCGCGTTCCTGGCAACGGCACGGGTAGGGGCTATGCTGGTCGGTTTCAATGTGAATTACACGTTGCGGGAAATCGAGGAAACGGCCGCTATCGCCCGACCTGCTGTGTTCATGCTCTATCCTGCGCTTGACCCGCGCGGAGAGGTGCGCGAGGCTGTGGAGCACATGTCGTTTGTGCACCGGCGGATCGTCATCGGTGCAGAGCCGCCCGAGGGTTGGCTGGCGTTCGAGGCATTGACGCAGGGGGCACGGCCGGAGTGGGCCAAGTGGTTGCGGGAGCGCGATCGCGAGTTGGATGAGGATGACGGCGCGCTGATGGTTTTGAACGGCGGGCGGAATGGCTTTCCTGTAGGGGCGGTGCTGACTCATCGCAATATCATCAGCAGTATCGCGGCCCAGAATCGAAATCTGGGGTGGTGCGCGGATGACCGATTCATCTTGCACCTGCCCATGAATCATGTGAGTGGAGCCACGTTGCTGACGGTGGGAGCGCTGATGGCGGGAGCGACGCTGGTGATGCTGGAGCGCTTTCATCCCGAGCGCACGCTGGAGTTGGTTTCTCGCGAGGGGGTGACGATCTTCGGTCAGGTGCCTGCGATGTGGATCATGGAGTTCATGCTGCCCCATTTCCGCGACTACGATCTATCTTCGGTGCGTATGACGCTGGTATCGGGTGCGCCCACGCCGCCGGATGTGATGCGGCGCATTGCTGCGCTGGCGCCGGAGCATGTGCATGCCTGGGGGCTGACCGAGGCCGCAGGGATGGTGACCTATACGGAGCCTCAGCACGGTGCGGGGGCGGCATTACGTTCTGCCGGCCGCGCCGCACGAGAGTTCGAGCTGCGGGTGGTGGACAAATCGGGGCGCGCGGTGGGAAAGGGCCGCGTGGGAGAGGTGCTGGTGCGCGGGGACTGTGTGATGCCAGGATATTTCCAGAATCCCGATGAGACGCGGAGACTGATCGACGCTGATGGTTGGCTACACACCGGAGATCTGGGCAGGCTTGATGAAGGGGGGAATCTGACTCTGACAGGGCTGCTGAAGGATATGTATATCTCCGGTGGTTACAATGTGTATCCGGCCGAGGTTGTGCGCTATCTGAACACGCATCCGGATATCGCTGCGAGCGCCTGCATGGGTGTGCCGCATCCGATTATGGGGCAGACGGGCCGTGTGCTCGTGGTGCCGAGGCACGGGGTATCGCTGGATGTGGCCGAGGTGCGTGCCTATTGCAGGTTGGGACTGGCGCGGTACAAGAGGCCTCAGTATATCCAGGTGGTGGAGGCACTACCGAAGCGGTAGAGGGATGGACAATCGGAGTTGACGGTGAGGGCTGCGGTGTGGCGGCGCCCGCTGCCGCCGACGCAGTCGGCGGCCCTCCGTACCTGCGCCCATCCGGTACTTTGGACCTATCCCTGTTGTTCGGGCGCAGGTACGGAGGACGGGCAGGATGCCCGGTACCGCGGCAACAAGGCCGGCGTGGACAGAAGTCTTGCTTTCAAGAGCCGGGCATCCTGCCCGTGCGGGCGCCGCAGCACAGCGACACTCCCACACTCGCGGCGTACAATCAGCCGCCCTCAATATCACGATGCTAGCACGCGTCCGACGCGACTTCGCGCTGCCCCCACTCTCATGGCATAATGCCCGCGATATTGTTCCAACTTTCCAATCGTTTCTTTTCCTCATGGAGCCGTGCTCATGTCTACAGGAGTCGAACTACTCGCCCCCGTCTGGACCCACCTTACACAGCTGCAGCCCGCGCGTGCCGAAGGCATCTACTTCTACGATGCCGACGGCAAGCGTTACATCGACTTCACCTGTGGCATTGGCGTCACCAACACCGGCCATTGTCATCCCCGTGTTGTTCGCGCCGTCCAGGACCAGGCGGCCCGCCTGATCTTCGGCCAGATGAACATCGTCATTCCCCCGGTCACCGTGGAACTGGCCGCCAAACTCAACGAGCTTACCCCACCCGCCATCGACCGCTTCTTCTTCTCCAATTCAGGGGCGGAGGCCGTCGAGGCCAGCGTCAAACTGGCCCGTGCTGCCACCGGCCGCCGCAACATCATCGTCTTCCAGGGCAGTTTCCATGGTCGCACTCATCAAACCATGGCCATGACCACCTCCAAGTACATCTACCGCTACCAGTACCAGCCGCTGCCCGGGGGCATCTTTGTGGCTCCCTTCCCCTACAGCTACTACTATGGCTGGGACGACGACACCACCACCGATTTCTGTCTGCGACAGTTGGACATGCTCCTACACGGCCAGACGGCGCCCGACGAGACCGCGGCCATGGTCATCGAGCCGGTGTTGGGCGAGGGGGGCTACGTGCCCGCGCCCACCCGTTTTCTCCAGGAACTGCGGGCCCTTTGTGACCGTCACGGCATCTTGCTGGTGCTGGACGAGGTGCAGAGTGGCTTCGGACGTACCGGCCGTTTCTTCGGCTATGAGCATGCCGACATCGTGCCAGACATCATCATTATGGCCAAGGGCCTGGGCAGCGGGCTTCCCATCTCGGGCATTGCTTCCCGCGCCGATCTCATGGCGCGTTGGACACCCGGCAGCCATGGCGGCACCTATGGCGGTGGCAGTGCCGTCGCCGCAGCCGCCGCCTCGGCCACCATCGACGTCCTGCGCGAAGAAAACTTAGTGGACAACGCTGCGGAGATGGGGAGTTTTCTCATGGAGAAACTCAAGGAACTACAGGCCGAGTATCCCGTCATCGGCGATGTGCGGGGCCGCGGTCTCATGGTGGGGGTCGAATTTACGGGTCCTGACGGCAAGCCCGATGCGGCCAGCGCCAAGGCCGTCTTGCAGAACTGTCTCGAGCGCCGTCTGCTCCTCCTGGTCTGCGGCACCTACCAGAACGTTATCCGCTGGATTCCTCCCCTCATCGTCAATCGAGACCAACTGCAAGAAGCTCTGCACATCTTCAACGAAGCGCTCAACGCAGCCGCCGCGGCTTGAATCCGAGCCGGTCTCCGGTGTACAACCCGGCGGCAACGTCACGAGAAACGGATTCGCTGCGCACAATAGCAACAAGAGCTCCAGTCGGAGCCTGATTCCCCGCTGACCCCGAAACTTGGGACAGACCCTCCGGCGCGGGAAGATAGCAAGATAGGGACAACCGCTCCGCCACACAAAGGCATCAGTTTGGGGGCAGCTGGCGGGCGGCGCCCCGAGGAAACGTCGCGGCCACACCCAACCGGCCCCACCACCGCTTCGGCTTGCCGTATCGTGCCGTGTGGTCAGATATACGGACGGGCTCGAAAGCCTGGCCTACATGCAGCTCTGTCCGAGAAGCTGAAACCTCGGCCGCCTGTCTCGCCGGCCGACGCGGCAGATGCGGGGGCGCTCCGCCGCAAAGGGGGACCCTTACCAGCCTGGCGCACCGGCTGCCCCTATTCTGAAATGCACGTCTCACAGACAAATTTCTTTGTCATCACCCCCTTGTGTGGTATCATTCACGCATTCGTGCGCCGAGCCCGCGTTGCCGGTTCGCCGTCTTCTTCTATGACTATAGATCTCGTTCACTATCGGCGCTTATAGCGCCCATCGATATGCTACCCAACAAGAAAACGCTGGAGCGCGTCTCACCAACCGCTGTCGTCGAATCCAACCTCGAACGGGTCTTGGGCGAGGACCTGGTACTGGTCCGTGAAAAACTGATGGCCTGCATCCACAGTGGGTTTCCCTTCGTGGATGAAATGCTGGTGGAGAATCTGCACCAACACTATCCACGGGCCATCATCGTCCTGGGTACCACTCGGCTGGGGCACACGACGGTGGAAAAGCGTGTGGCACTGGCGGCCGCCATCGAGATGCTCCACCTGGCAACCTACATCCATAGCCTGATACCTCGTGGGGAGATCGTCGTTGATGAGAACACGCGCACGCTCCTGGGCGCTTCGATCCTGATCGGCGATTATTGTTTTAGTCAGGCATCGGCGTTGGCCGCGCAGACCAACAACCCTGCGGTGGTAGCAGCCTTTGCCGATGCATTGGCACAGCTGGCCGAAGGTCGCGTGCTGACTCTGCTGGAAAACCCCGAACGGCCGTACAGCGACGACGCCGTGCTCTTCGCGGCCGCGGCCGAGGCAGGAGCTTTGCTGGTGGGCCTGCCACGCCCCATGCGCTATGCCCTGCGCGAGGCTGCCGCCGCTTTCGGCGAGGTCTTGACCGATTCCGAGACCTCGCTGGCCGAAGCCATCGCGCAACTGGAGGCCCTGCTCAGGGATCGGCCGCTGGCCAGACCTCTGGTGAACTGGTTGCGCAGCCGCCTGCCGGTGTAAAACGTTTGCACGCATAGATACGGGCCGAAGCGAGCGTCCTCCGGCGTCCTGTGCGGACGCTGACCGCAGCGCTGGCGCAAGCAGAGCACCGCTCGCACCCGGGAGCGATACCCCAAACAACGTGTCAATTGGTGCGCTGGCGGTACGCCTGGCTGGACGACGTCTCCCGCTTTCGGTCAAATCCATGATTCGTCCGCACACCCGGCTCCGCAGAGCCGCATTGCAAAGCAACAGGAATGCTCTCGTGTGCAGGGTGAAGTCAGATGGAAGTTGATAAGAGCCGGCGAACCGTCCCCGGTTAGAAACCCATCCCGTGCCACGCGCGGATTTGACACGACGGCACGGTGTCCGTAGAATGATGGGTAGCCGATAATCCACCGTAGCTCAATTGGCAGAGCGACCGGCTGTTAACCGGTTGGTTCCTGGTTCGAGTCCAGGCGGTGGAGCCTGCAGAGCCGCCCCTTCAGGCGGCTTTATTGTTATGAGCCGGTTCCGCATCCCACATCCCGGCCTTTTCCCATGCACGATCTCAGTCTAGAAGTTCGACAGGCACAAGTCTCAGATATCGAACGCATCCTCAACCTGCAACGCCAGGCAAGACGTTCATGCGTGCGCTTCGGCTACGAAGACCTGGAGCGCATCATCAAGCGGGACTATTGCTTTATCGCCGATACGGGGCCGTTGCTGTGGGGCTTCATCTGCGCGGTGGTGCGACAACCCCAAATCGCCCAGTTG
>RFJM01000422.1 GCA_003694905.1 Caldilineae bacterium | reverse complement strand
GTGTGCAGGCTGTTGGCGGATGCCGGGGTATAGGCCGCAGCGGCCAGGCCGAAAGAGGGCGCACCGCCGAGCGAGGCCATCACCAATATGGCCACCGTTGCCATCAAGGCCATGTGTGCAACAAGCTTCATACGCACGACTGGCGGGTTCATGGGTTGCAAGCTCCTGAGAATCCGAAATGGACTGCTGAACGTCAGGGCAGTTTATGCTTCACTCCCCGGCTCCCTGCTGGGTGAAGCCCACGGGGACCTGCTGGCTGCCGGCAGGCCCGACGTCGAAATCGGGCACAACCTGGATGAAGTAGGTCTCTCCGGCTTGCAAGTCGGGCACCGTCAGCCGGCTGCGGGGCACCTGCCCGTCCAGCACGCGGACGTTGTTGGCCGCGGCGTTCTGGGATATGCCCTCGGCCACGAGCACGCCGTCGGCATCGAGCAGGCGGGCGGTGACCGGTTGGTCGGCAGCGCTGGAGACGAGCACATCGAATGCGCCGGTGGCCGCGAGAGTGGTCGTGTCACTGCGTTGGGCGCCGGCCTGCGGGATGGCCGCCGGCTGGAAAGCGCCCAGCCCAAACAGCGATAACTGGCTGCTGAACGGCGGCGGATTGACAAGATCAATCTGCGGGACGAACACCGATTGCAGGTTGAGGGCCGGATGCCCCATGACTTTGAGCCACCCTGATTTGATCGAGTGCAGAAAGGCGCATTCATCGGGGTTGTAGAACTGGCCGTCGCTCCACTCGGCTTCGAGCCGGTAGAACCCGCGGTGGTCCGTGGGGTTGACCACCCGGACATAGATGTGGCCATCCGGGAACTGGGCGTTGAGGTTGCTCACCTCGACCACGTCATCGGCCTCGGCCACGGCATCGCCCGGCAGATAGGAGGTTCCGGCCCGCAGGTGCATGCCATAGGCGGTGACCCGCAATTCGGCTTCGTGGTCATATTCGCAGACCGGCTGCCCCGGTGGTCGGGTTTTGGCGGGAGGCATCCACACATCGTAATAATCGGCATCTCCCACCACGTGTTGCCAGGCCCAGTCCTTCTGCAGATAGCGACTTTCGGGGTGCTTGTAGTGTTGTTCGGGCGTGACGATGGCCGCGGCATCCGGCGTTTTCAGGTCCACCAGGCGGCCGCCGTGCACCATGAGCCCCTGCTCCTGGTCTTCTCCCCAATCGGGCGGCAGGGTGCGCCATTTGGTTTCGATCTGCAGGCTGTAGGGCTGCTCGGCTACGGCCGGGGTGTCGGCTTCGATATGGAAGCGGGCGCTTTTGTAGCCGATGAGCGCGGCCAGGTCGGGCGGCAGGCTGCCGGCGAACTCCCAGGGATAGGTCTCATCCACGGTGAGATGGAATCCGGGCGGCAACGGCGCAAACGTCACGCTGCCGAAGTCCTCCAGGCTGAAACGATAGTGGTCCACGTCTTTGCTGAGGAGAAACGTGCCGTCATGTCGGTAAGGCTGTTGTGTGATGTACGAGTCATGCAGTCGGATATGCGTTAGCCCGTCGTTTTTCACCGTCAGCTCACCTAGATCGTAGGAACGAAGAGGGCTGCCGTTGGGTTCGTCGGCCAGGCGCGCGGCCCAGTAGGAATCGTTGGCGGGCTTCAGGGCGGTCAGCCCGTCGCCATAGCCGTCGGCCACGGTGTAGTTCAATTTCCAGTCGCCGCCCGGCTGGAAGGAGCGCTGGCCGCAGCATGCGCCCGAGATCGTCCATCCTCCCTGGGTGATGGCGTCGCCCTTGAAGGGATCGTCGTTCTCGTAACCGACGACGCGCAGGCTCAGGTCGCCGCCTCCCACCACGGGGTAAGAGAACTTGGACAGATTGTAGGGCGGATCGTTGTCGTACACGACCTTGCCCTCCCAGATCCGGCGCCAGTCGCCGTTCACGCCTATCAACATGCTCCATTCCCCACAGTCGTGCACGCCCCAACAATCCGGCCAGCCAGAGTCATGGTCATCCAGGATTTCGATGGAGTTGAGTTGCACGTGGCGAAGGCCGGTCGCGGGCAGGGGATTCACCGGGTCCAGGTAGCCCAGAACGAGTTCATAGTAACGATAGGCGTAATGATAAGGTGGATCGATAGTCACCTGGATGCCGGTGGGCGTGTAGCCGGTTACGGAGACGTCTTGATAAGTGCCCTGCACCACGCGCAGGAACAGAAGGTCATTGCCCCCGGTGGTGCTGGTCGGGGGGTAATCCAGGTTAAAAGTGAAAGGTCCCAGATCTCCGAGGCTGTACTGAAAGGGGTGGGGGTCCGTGGTCATCCACACGCGAGCCACCCGCACGGTGGCTCGATGCTGCGTGGGGCCGAGCCCGTCGGGGATGGTTTCCACCCGGTCGGTCTCGAAGATGGGGATGGGGTGGATTTCCGTCTTGGGATCGTGGCCGCAGTCGAATATCCAGCGGCCTTTCACGGTGACATGATCGCCGGGCGTGGGATAGGCGCGGCCACTGAGATACAGGGATTCAGTCTCCAGCACGAGCTCCGAACCGCCGGAGATGGTGTGGTCATTTTCCGTGATCAGGGAGAGCCAATGGTATCCAGGCGCCAGGCTCATGCGCATGTCCAGGTCGTGGCTGTTGTGGATGAAGGGGCTATCTTCCACCGAGATTTCCATGTCGGTTAGTTTGCCTTCGGCCTGGACGACCTGGAAGTTACTGTCGACGTAAGGCCATTTGAGGTCTTTGTCGAAGGCGTAGCGCGGCTTGATCCAGATGTTGCCTGTCCAGTTGGGACAGGCGTCGTCGAACTCTTCCTTGCTGGGTGCGGGGCGCGGATCGCCAGCGATGGTTGCAGGCCGGTTCGCGCGGGTCTTGTCCGGCGTGATGATAATCAGGTTGTCTGGGGGCGATGTCGATCCCGCCGGCGCGCGACTGCTGGCGATGGAGGCCGTTGTCTGGCTCACCAGGGGCAGAAAGATTATCTGTGGAATCGGCTGGGTGGTCGCCTCACCCCAGGTGTCCGGCCGCAGGGGATCGAACGCCGCCGGCCAACTGCCGTTCAGCGTCAGCGGTTGGGGATGGCCGGCCAGGGCGCCTCCGGCCACAGTACCGTGGTAACTCAGGGCAAAGCGCAGGGGCTCGCCGGGGGTGTAGGGCGCCAGCGCCTCCCAGGGGATGCGGATCTCGGCTGCCCACCAGGGCGTGTTTACCGTGCGGATGTCCTCCTGGAGCGCAAAGCGGGTGTCGGAGATCACGGTGCTGGTGATCAGGCGTGGGGCCGGGCCGCCATAGCCCGAACCATCCCCTGTGCCCGCCTCCAGCGTGCCATCGGGCAGCAGGTGCAGGCGCAGGTCGGCCGGACCGGGCGCGCTGCCACCCTGCCCGTCACGACTGAGGTACAGGGTGACGGCGCCAGGCAGGCCGTGGCCGCCCATGAGGATGTTGGTGCACAGATAGAGGGCATCGCGAGCCGCCAGCAGGTGCATGGAAGTGAAGCGTTCCGGCTCAAGGGTTACTTTGCTGTCGGCGGGATATTCCCCGGGCCGGCACATGCCGTCCAGGGTGATGG
>RFJM01000421.1 GCA_003694905.1 Caldilineae bacterium | reverse complement strand
CCAAGATACCCTTTCGCATGTATTGCGCCAACACATTCCGCAACTCGCTTCTCCATAGCGTCGGCGCGGCCGGTGCAGCCCGGGCAGCCGAGGTTGAAGAAGAGCAGGAGGAGGACGCCCCGGTCGGGAATGTCGAACCCGACCCCGTTCGGGTCCCAGACGACCGAGTCGATGGAAAGGGACGGCGCCGGGTCAGGGGTCATGCCGGCGCTCCCCGCCTCAGGCGAGATATGAGGGCTTCGACAGCAGGCAGGAGTTCCACGGCATCATCGACGATGTGCGATTCGGGAAGCAGGCAGGAGGTATGAAGGCGCTCGCGCGTGAAGGGCGTGGCAACGGCGATCACATGCATGTCGGCGGCGATGGCGGCCTGTACCCCTGCCGGCGAGTCTTCGATGACCAGACATTCGTGCGGGGGGATCTGCAACGTGCGGGAGAGCAGCAAGTAGATTTCGGGATCGGGCTTGGCGTGTTCGACGTCGTCGCGTGTGGCGACAAAGTCGAACTCTTGTCGCAGGCCCAGGAGGTCGAGGATGCGGCCGGCCTGCCGGCAACGAGACATGGTGGCAAGGGCGGTGCGACAGCCCCGGCGCCGGGCGAGGTGCAAAAGAGCAACACTGTGAGGCCAGCAGTTGCTCCGGATGAGGTCGGGGTCGGCAAGCATGTGCTCGTAGATGCGCAGGCGTACTTGCACGAAGGCCTGCCAGGGTTCTTGCACGCCGAATTCCTGCATCAAGGCCGCCGCTCTGCTTTCCAACCCGAATCGCTCAAGGAGGGCGGTGGCCACTTCCTGTCGGGAAAGTCCCACGACCTCGCGATAGGCGTCCATGACCGCGGCTTCAGCGACGGTCTCGGGGCAGAGTTCGTGCGCGGCGCGGGCGTACGAGATGGCCTTGAGGCGTTCGGTCTGGACGAGGGTGCCGTCCAGATCGAAAAGCATGGCTCGGATCATAGGAGCACCTCGATGAGGGTGAGGGTCGCGACCAGGGCAAAGAGCACGCCCAGCGCTTTCTCCAGCGTGTGCTGGGGGATCCTGCGCGCCAGCAGGGGGCCGAGTTGCCCGCCTATGATGACACCGGGGATGGTGAAAATGACAATGCTGAAGACGGTGTCGAGGACCTGGTTGCCGGCATGGGCGAATTGTACGAAGTGACCGAGGGAGGCTGCAAGGGCGGTCACGGCGACCACGAACACGCTGGTGGCGACGCTGACGCTGCTGGGAACACGACAACGTTGCAGAAGAAAATAACCGTTGAGTTCACCGAGACCGGTGGAGATCATACCCACGAACAGCCCGCCAATGCCCGAGATGATGCGGCCTTCGTTGCGGTTGCAGACCGTGTAGCAGATCTCACGGCCGTCGGCTGTGTGCAGACAGGTTTGGCCGCGCTTGTCGCCGTGTTCCTTGGCGATGGCGTCGTCAAGGCGTAGGATGTCTGCGCGTTCGGGTGTGCGCAAGAAGCCGGCCGCCACCGCGAACAGGCCGACTCCCAACGCCATCTTGAGCAGGTCGGGCTGAATCCGCGCGGCGATGAGGGTGCCCAGAAGCGCAGCAGGGATGGTCACCATCAGCAGGGAAAGCCCGAGACCGTAGTCGATGACTCGCTGGCGGAAGTAGGCAAAGAGCCCGCTGCTGAAGCCAAAGACTTCGGTGATGAGACCGGTGCCGATGGCTACTTCGGGTTGCAGTCGGAGGCCCAGGATGAAGATGGGTGCGAAGAAGGTGGCACCCCCCACGCCCGAAGCCATGGCAATCGTCGCCACCAGGATGGACACAGGGAGCATGTACCAGTATTCGAAGCTCATGAGGCCGGCCGACTTTGCGCGAGATCTGTTCGCGGCGCATCGTCGTCGGTCGAGACGACCTGGACGCCCCGCCAAAAGGCGACATGATTCTTGATATAGGCCGCGACGGCCGAGGGATTGGGGTAGTACCAGGCGGCTCCGCGATTGACTTCGCCGTTGACGACGATGTCGAAATACCTTGCCACTCCTTTCCAGGGACAGGTGGTCGTTTCGGGTGCGGGCCTGAAGTATTCCCTGTGAATGGATTCTGGCGGAAAGTAGTGATTCCCTTCAAGGAGGATGGTGTTGTCGCTTTCGGCGAGGACTACGCCTTTCCAGATGGCTTTTGGCATGGGATGTCTCCTTTCGAAGTCGTGGGTTGAGCGATGCGAGCGGATCGTGCTCTCGACTCGCCTTTTCGGAGGGGAGAGATGCGGTCGATCTTACTCGTCCGGCAGGCCGAACAAGGATCCGGACCCGATCGCAGCCGCGGGCCGTTGCCTGCCGGAAGGAACGGGTGACGTAGCAGCAGTCGGCCGGCAGGAGGTGCCGGGTGTGCTGTTTGTGTGCGTCGCATCTGTTGTGCTATCCTTATGCCGTTGCTATTGCAAAAAGTCGCAACTGCACTCGTCCTGAAACAGGAGTCGAACCGACCATGTATTTCGCACCGATGACTATCGAGCCGGGTCTCCATATCCCCGACGGATTTCTAAGTGTGGGGGTCGCCATATGCTTCTGGGCGATCAGTCTTGTTTTCATCCTGGTGGGTACGCGCCGGGTGCAACGCAGTTTCGACGAGCGCCTGATTCCCTTGATGGGCATCATGGCCGCTTTTATCTTTGCCGCCCAGATGATCAACTTCCCGGTGGCGGGCGGTACTTCGGGTCATCTACTGGGAGGCGCGCTGGCCGCCATTCTGTTGGGGCCGTGGGCGGGGATGCTGGCCATGACCGCTGTGGTGGTGGTTCAGGCGTTGCTCTTTCAGGATGGTGGCTTGCTGGTGATGGGTGCCAATATCTTCAATATGGGCATTCTCACGGCGCTGGTAGGCTTTGGGATCTATCGCAGCTTTGCCGGCGCGAGCGTTCGCCTGCAGATGGTTGCCATCGGGCTGGCAGCCTGGCTGTCGGTCATGGCGGCGGCGTTGACGACCTCGCTGCAGCTATGGCTGAGCGGCACTTCGGCACTGCGGCTGGTGGTGCCGGCCATGATGGGGGTACATGCGCT
>RFJM01000420.1 GCA_003694905.1 Caldilineae bacterium | reverse complement strand
TGGGGGAGGAGGACGGTAGGGGTGGTTCTACGGTATTATCCTGGCGCAGGATCACAAACGCGGCGAGGGCCAACACCACGAGAATGATGACGAGGGCGATGATAAAACGGGGCTTCAAACTGGGACCTCCGAAAACTCAGGGGTAGGGCATGCTCGAACCAACGCAGGCGCTTGTTGCGCCGGGCCGGCGGTGTCAAAGACTCCACAGTAATACCATCATCGCTGCAGATCTGCAAGCCGCGCCGGCGGTAGGGGGGTGTCCCGTATCCTGGGGGCCGGCGGTGAGGGCATCTCCGGGCGAATTCCTTCAAGTCGGCTGTGGAGTGCCGGGGTTTCCGCCGATCTGCGCCGGGCCTTGTGCTGGCGAGGGGCCGGTGTGTCCGGGGGTGAGGCCAGGGGAGCAAGCCTGCGGCTGCTTCAGTCCGAAGCCAAGGCTCGACCCGCTCGTTCATCCCGTTCCGCCTCTCGCTCTCCCGCGGCTATCTCGATTCTACCGATCAGCAGGGCGCCAAGACCCATGAAGAGCGCGGCTATCGGCCAGATCAGCCGATAGTCGCGGCCGCTGAGATCCAGTACGACGCCCACGATCTGCGGGCCCAGCACGCCGGCCAGGGATATGGTTAGATAGTACACGCCCGTCGTGGCACCAAAAGCCTTCTCACCCGCGACATCGTACAGCAGGGGCAGCGTGTTGATGAGGATGGGCGCCCAGGCCACGCCAGCCAGCACCAGCACGATGTAGAGAATCTCCACAGTTTGCACCGCCATTGCCGAGACCAGCACCACGGTCAGCGCCACCGCGCCGGCCATGACGACCCCTTTACGTCGCCGCGGCGTTGCCAGCAAACCGCTGGGCACGGCACTGAGCAGCAGGGCCGCGGCGAACGCGGCCATCAGCAGCGGTAGTCGTTCCTCCGGGACACCCAAACCGTAGTGGGCATAGCTGGTCAGCCAGGTCTCGGCCACGCCGAAGCCACAGAACGCGGCGAAAACACCGCCTATCAGCCCCCAGCGCCTGCCATCCCCTCCTCTGAGCGGTTGGACGACACTCCACGGTGCCTCTGACCACCGGGGCACGCCACCCCGCCTGTGGCGCGGCTCGACCACCACCAACATCAACACAGCCACACCGACTGCGAAAACGGCTGCAGTGAACAGGAAGGGGAGCAGCGCACCGCTCGGGAAGAGATAGCGGCCTGCGACCAGGGTCAATACCACCCCCAATCCGCCGAATACGTTGATGACGCCGCTGGCGGCACTGCGTTCATGAGGCTCGAACAGATCTCCCAGCAGCGCCAGACCAGGTGAACGTACCACCGCCAGCCCCAGGTTCGAGACCAGGATGACCACCAGCATGGCCACCAGCCCCGGCGCCACCGGGATCAGGATGTAGGTCATGGCCAGCAGGGTGCCGAGAAGGATCCAGGGCTTGCGCCTGCCCAACCGCGTCCAATATCGGTCCGAGAGCACACCCACCCAGGGTGGGATGAAGGCGTTGAGCCAGTTGTCCCATGTCATCACGAAGCCCACCAGCGTGGCGTTGAGACCGCGCTCCTGCAGCAGGATGGGCACGAAGGTGTTGTAGACGGGCCCCAGCGCCGCCATGCCCAGGAGCGCGAGCCCCAGTGCCAGCAGCGGCCGTATCACTCGACGTGACACAAGAACCCCTTGAGATAGGCGCTTTCGGGAAAGGTCAGAAGGACGGGATGATCTGGGCTCTGCGAGAAATGGCGGATGATGCGCACCTCGCGGCCGGCATCCAGTGCTGCCCCAAACACGATCTTCTGAAACAGGTCGCGATCGATGAGGCCCGAACAGGAAAATGTGGCCAGGAGGCCGCCCGGCCGCAACAGGCGTATGGCCAGCCAGTTGATGTCCTTGTAGCCACGAGCCGCACGCTGGATCTGGCTCCTGCTGGCGGCAAACTTGGGCGGATCTAGCACGATCAGGTCGAATCGTCGTCCCTCGTCTCGCCAGACCCGCAGTTGCCGGAACACGTCCGCCTCCAGGTTCTGCCATGTCCCGCGATCGAAACCGTTGAGTTCCAGGTTGCGGGCTGCCAGTTCCAGGGCCGCTGCGCTGCCATCCAGATTGACTACGTGGCGGGCACCGCCGGCTAAAGCATAGACCGCAAAGCTACCTGTGTAGCTGAAGGCATTCAACACTTCCGCACCTCGACAATACTCGCCCACGAGGCGGCGGTTCTCCGCCTGGTCCAGATAGAAGCCCGTCTTCTGCCCTGCCCGCAGGTCCACGTAGAAGCGATGACCGTGTTCCGTGATAATGACGGGCTCTGCGGGTGCCTGTCCCCACAGCGCGCCGTCGACCGGCGGCAGCCCCTCTCGCGCCCGTATGGGGTCGTTCCTTTCGAGGATACAGGCCGGTTGCAGCAGCTCCCGCAAATGGGCCACGGTCATGGCCTTGCGTCGTTCCGCGCCGGCGGTCAGTGCCTGTAGCACCAGGTAAGGACCGTAGCGGTCCACCACCAGGCCCGGCAGGCCGTCGGCTTCCGCAAAGACCAGCCGACACGCCTCGACCGCGGGCAGCAGCAGGCGGCGGCGGGCAATGCTCGCGGCCAGTCTCCGCCGCCAGAACGCTTCATCTACCTGCGCGTCCTGCTGCCAGCAGAAGGCACGCGCGCGGATCTTCGAGGCAGGGTTGTACTCGGCCACGGCCAACCAGGCGCGGTCATGGCTCAGCACGTCCACAAGCGCGCCCGGTTCGGGGTCGCCCTCGATTTCGCGAATCGCGCCCGAGAAGATCCAGGGATGCAACCGCCTCAGGGCCTTGTCCTTGCCGGGTCGCAGGATCAGCCGGGGCCGCGCCTGTTTCACTGTTCCCACCCCCACTCATCCAGCTGCACCCTGCGCTCGTCCTCGCCCGTGCCGATGGTGAGGAGGCGTCGGCGGCGATCGTAGACGAAGGGCAACCAGCGGCCGTCGATGCGGATACGGCCCGAAGCCTCGGCATCCGTGCGCCGGCTAAACTGCAGGCGGTAGGGCGTGGGCTGCTGGTCACGCGCCCACAGGA
>RFJM01000419.1 GCA_003694905.1 Caldilineae bacterium | reverse complement strand
GGCAGGGTGAGCGGGCGCAGCACTTTGGGCTCGATGGGGGCCGGTTCTTCCCCGCGCAGGATGGCCGCGGCTTCGAGCACGGCCTGGACGGGTTTCACATAACCGGTTTCGCGGTCGAGGATGCCGGACAGGGCATCGCGCACTTCTTCTTCGCTGGGATTGGGGTTGCGGTCCAGAAGGGCCTTGGCGGCCAGGATCATGGCCGGGGTGGAATAGCCCGACTGGATGGCACCGGTGCGCATGAAGGCTTCCTGGATGGGATGCAGGCGCGTGCCCTGGGCCAGACCCTCCACCGTCTCGATGCGATGTCCGTCTGCCTGCGCGGCCAGCAATACGTCCGCGCTGACGAGCCTGCCGTCCAGCAAAACGGCGGCGGCGCCGGTCTCGCCTGTGTCGGAGCCGTAGCGAACGCTATAGTAGCCTTCTCGCCGCAAGACCCGCATGAGTGTTTCGTGGGGCCGGCAGGAGAAGGTTTTCTCTTCCCCGTTGATGGTGACGTGAATCTGCATCATGCTCAGTCTCCTTGGGAGGATTGCAGGGTCTGCAGGGCGCGCCGGCTGAGGACGCGGGCCATTTCGCGGCGATACTCGCTGCTGCCGCGGAAGTCTGCGGGTGGCCGGAGTTCCGCGATCTGGTCGGAGTCCAGCAGGATGGGGGTGGGAGCCACACCGCAAAGGGCCAGCAAGGTGGTGCCGTCGGGGCGTCTGCGTGCAACTGCGGCGACAATCGGCTTGTCCGCGGGCGTGCGGGCGACGCGTTCGACTGCGCCTGCGCCCGTGGAGGCAAAGGTGATCTCGGTGACAAGGCCGCCCCGGACCGCTGCCGCGATATCCTCGAGGAAGGCGGCTAGCGGCAAACGCTGCGAGTCGGCCTGCCGGCGCACGGTGACTTCGGCCTCGTGAACGAGGAGGGCGGCCAGGAGTTCGCTTTCCGGATCGGCACCGACGACCACGCCGCCGATGGTTCCCTGGTTGCGAAAGGTGTTGGGCCCGGAACGATGGGCGCAGATGCGGATCAGCTCGGGCAGGGTCTCGTCTTCGACGAGGGCCTGGAGCCGGGTCATGGCCCCGACCGCTATCCTGTCATCCGCGCGGCGGACGCCTTCTAGCTCCAGGTCCTGCAAATCGACCACTTCGATAACATCTTCGGGTCGATGGGGATTGAGATGGATGCCGCCCGCGAGCACTGCGGTTCTGACATCCGACCGCGCCAGCAGACGCAGGGCAGTATCGAGGTCGCGGGGGCGGTGATAGGCTTGTAGGATTGTCATGGGTAGCTACTCCTTGACAGGGGGGAGTTGCGCGTGAGAGGGACCGTGCGGTTCGACACCGGCTCAGGTGGGACGTAGCCGGGCCAATGCATGCTCGACAGAAGCGTTCTCGTGAACAAGGGCGGCGATGGCAGCGGTCATGCCGCGGGGATTATCGGCCTGAAAGATGTTGCGGCCGATGGCGACACCTGCGGCGCCGGCATCCAGGGCGTTACGAATGGTCTCCAACATCTGGCGCTCGTCGCCTTTGCGCGCGCCGCCGAGGATGACGGCCGGAACGTAGCAGGTGGTTGCCACATGGAGGAAGCCGTCGGCGTAGGGTACTTTGACCCAGTCGGCTCCCAGCTCCGCGGCGACGCGAGCGGCGATAGCGATGCTTTCGGCCGTGCGATAGTGCGCGGGGCTGTCGAAACCGCCGGGTACCATCTCGGCCATCACCGGCATTCCCCAGCGGTGTGCCTCCCCCACCACCTGAGCCAGGGTACGCAGGGTGTCTTCCTCGGCGGGCGAGCCGGGGAAGGCGGAGACGGCCACGGCGTCTGCGCCCAGGCGCAAGGCGTCTTCGACGCGGTAGAAAAGGGAGCCGGGTCCCATGGTGCCCAACTTGGTACCGCCGCCGTCGAGGCGCACGATGAGGCCCAGGGGGGCCAGGGTGGTGGCGAAGCGGGTGGCGGTGCCATAGCTGGTAAGGATGGCATCGGCGCCGCCGGCGATGATCTGCTCGAGGGTGTTTTGGGGTTGCTCCATGCCCCGGGCCGGCCCCTCGATGAGCCCATGGTCGAAGGCAAGGATGAGGGCGCGTCCATCAGGGCGGAAGATGCGATGCAAGCGTCGAAGTGGCATGTCGGTGGGGTGGAGAAATCAGGTGGGGGGATGGGTGTCGTGCCGGACGACGAGACGTCCGTCGCGGCGGGCGCCACAGGCGGCGGTGACGCCACCACAATCGCGGATGTACTGTACCAATTCGCGGCGAAGGAAGAGGCCGGTGTCCAGATGGCTGAGTTTTCCGAGGTCGAACAGCTGAAGGTGGTATGTGCGGACGGCCAGCTGTTCCCAGGCGGAGGCGGGTTGGCGGACAAAGCTGGTGCAGGCGGCCAGCAGCGGCCGGTCGAGATGGTGCTCCAGCGGTTCGTTCTCGAAGGTGACGTCGCGCACCCGGGCATCGGCTCGGGTGGCGCCTGTTTCGATAGTATACCGTATCTGGCTGCTGAAGTGCAGGAAACCCCGCTCGATGTGGGGCTCGCCCGGCCGGTCGATGCGATGGGCGTTGTCCTGCAGGAGGGCCAGGAGCTGGCGGCCTGTGAGCCAACACAGGCGGATGGTATCGGCAAAGGGCATGACGTTGAACCACTGGCCGAAGGTGACGGTGCCGCCGATGGGGATGCCGGTGCGGATGCAGGTGGCGTCCACGAAGGCCAGGTCGACGGGATGGCCGCGGGCACGGCAGCGGTTGACGAGGGCGTCGGCGATGAAGTTGGCCATGCCGGACTCGCCGGCGGCCAGGTCGTTGCGGACGCAGTCCGTGCCAAGGTCGGGCAGATTCTCGGTGCGACCGAGGGGAGCAGCGAGGAGGGGTGCGGCCATCTCTTTGAGAGGGAGGACGTGCTCCTGCTCGAAGGCTTCGTCTACAGGCATGAGGGCGGTGCGGTTCAGGCGGGCGTGGGTGACGGCCGGGGTGCCGCGCAGGGTGATGTCCACCTCACCCAGGAATTCGCCCAGGGTGCCGGCCTGCACGATGGCGATGTCGTTGACGACGTTTTGCGGGGAGAGGCCCTGTTCGTTGAGGATGCTGTGGGTGTGGCCGCCGACGATGAGTTGGACGCTGCCGCGAGGGAGGCTGCGGGCCAGTTCCACGTCGCCGGCGTAGCGCACGGTGGCGGTGCCGCTGTCCAGGCTATAGCCGAGATGGCTGAGGATGATAAGGACGTCGCAGAGGGGGCGGAGCGCCGGCAGGAGGTTGTGGACGACCTGGACGGGGTTGATGAGGCGAAACTCTTGCAACCAGAGTTCGCCGATCTCGCCGGGGGTGGAGAGACCGATAACGCCGATGCGGATGCCACCGGATACGAAGAGGGCGGCGGGATGGACCAGTCCTTCCAGACGGCGGGAGCCCACCAGGTTGGCGGAGAGGATGGGGAACTGGGCATCGCGGCGGATGGCCTGGGCCAGGACGTCGGGACCCATGTCGAAGTCGTGGTTGCCGAGGGCGGCAGCCTGGACGCCCGCTGCAGAATAGAGCCGGTAGCCGGCATGGACCTGGAAGCTTTCCGCGTCTCGGCCCAGGAGTTCATCGAAGACGGAGCCGACGAGATCGTCACCGGCAGAAAGGACGAGGAGGGCGGACCGAGGCCGACCGGTCCACTCCCGGCGCAGGGTGCGAATGCGGCTGACCATCCTGGCGAAGATAGGGGTCTCGCCATGGCTTGAAAAGCGACAGATGTGGCCGTGCAGGTCGTTGAAGTGGAGGATCTTGAGCCGGGCAGGTAGCTCGGCGGAAAAGTGCTGGCGCGGGGGCAGATGGACGTTGGGCGCAAATTCGATGCGATGGATGGGCGCTGCACCGGCGTTGCCACAGAGCCAGTAGACGTCCGTGTGGGGAGAGACGGGAGAGGGCAACCCGCGCAGGCAACGCAGGACGCCCGGAGGTGGGGGATGAGGCACTGGCTTATCCTATGCGGCCGAACATGTCGGGTGTGATGCGGTAGATGGGTGGTTCGCCCGCGAAGAAGCGGCGCAGTTCTTCGACGGCCAGTTCGCCCATGCGGCTGCAATCCTCGATGCAGCCGGCGCTGTGAGGGGTGAGCACAACGTTCTCAAGGCGACGGAGGGGGCTGTCCGCAGCGGGGGGCTCGGGATCGGTGACATCGAGGAAGGCGAAGAAGCGGCCCTTTTGCAGTTCGGCGATGAGGGCCTGTTCGTCGATGAGGGCGCCACGAGCGGTGTTGATCAGGAGGGCGTCGTCTTTCATCAGGGCCAGGCGCCGGGCGTCGAGCATGTGGATTGTGTCGGGTTTGGCGGGGGCGTGAAGGGAGACGATGTCGGCGCGACGCAGGAGATCGTCCAGGTCCAGTTTGATGACTCCCAGCTCCTCAGCTTCTTGTGCGCTGACAAAAGGGTCGTAGAGGAGGATGGTGACGTCGAAGTTCTTGAGGAGATGGATGACGTGGCGGCCGACGTTGCTGGCACCGATGATGCCCACCTGTTTGTGGACGAGTTCTCGGGCGGGCCACCACGGGGACTCCCGCCAGCCGCCGTCGCGGATATGGCGGGCGAGGGGCCAGACGCGCTTCATGCCGACGATCATCAGGCCCAGGGTGGTTTCGGCCACGTCCCTGGCCAGGACGATGCCGGCGCTTGTGACGTGGATGCCGCGTTCCCACACGGCATCGGAGACGAAGCGCTTCACGCTGCCGCCCATGTGGGCCATAGCGCGCAGGCGCGGGGCCGCGGCCAGGACATCGGCATCGAGCCGGGCGACACCCCAACTGGTGATGCAGGCATCGGCCGGGGGGAGGAGGGCAATGAGCTCCTCTTTGGTCGCGGGTTCGGGGCCTGGGTGATGGATGACGTCCGCGAAGGCGCGTAGGGCCTCCCAGGCGTTGTGGTTGAACATGCGGGCGTAGTGGTTCTTGCCGATGGTGATGGCGACGATAGGGCGGGTCATGGGTGGCACGGAAGATGCGAGGAAGAGATCAGCCGGGCTCCTGCTTGCGGTGGCCAAAGCGCTCGCCGCCGTCGACGTAGAGGATGTCGCCGGTGACGTAGCGGGCGCGCACGAAGTAGAGGACGGCCTCGGCGATGTCTTCGGGGGTGCCCCAGTGGCCGAGGAGGGTTTTGTCGGCCGTACGGGCGATTCGTTCGGGGGTGTAATCGGGCGGAGGGAGGACGGGGCCGGGGGCGACGGCGTTGACGCGCACGGTAGGGGCCAGCTCCAGAGCCCACTGGCGGGTCATGGCCAGGAGGGCGGCCTTGCTGACGCTGTGGCCGATGAAATTGGGCCAGGGTTCTATGGCGGAGAGGTCGACGATGTTGACGATGGCACCTGCGCCGCGAGCAAGCATGAGGGGGGCGAGGGCGTTGGTGACGTAGTAGGGGCCGTTGATGCCGATGCCGGTGACACGATGCCAGTCGTCGTGGTTGTCTGTGGGAAAGGGGGTTTGTCGATAGAGGGAGGCACTGTTGACGAGGATGTCGAGGCCGCCGAAGGCGTCCCGCACGCGCGTGGCCATGGCCTCGACCTGCGCGAGGTCGGAGATGTCGGCCTGGATGGGGAGGGCCTGCACGCCGTAGGTTTCGGCCTGGAGGGCAGTGAGGCGGGCAGCTTGGCCCGAGCTGTGGTAGTTGATGACGACATGGGCGCCGGCGCGGGCCAGGCCCAGGGTGATGGCTTTGCCGACGCGAACGGCGCCGCCGGTGATGAGGGCTACTTTTCCGGTAGGGTCCATAGAAGGGCTTGGGGATGGGCTCAGACGGTGACGCCGGCACGACGGAAGAGTTGGGCGCAGGCCTCGCGGGCGCGGGCGAGCAAGGCTTTTTCGTCCACCACCAGGATCTGCTTGTGCTGCATGAGCATGCGTCCGTCGACGAAGACGGTGTCGACATCACGGGCGCCGGCATTGTAGACAAGAGCGGAAGGCACGCGATGGACGGGCATGGCCAGGGGGGTGTCGAGGTCCACGAGGACGAGATCGGCCTTCTTGCCCTCCTCGATGGAGCCGATGAGTTCGGGCTGGCCGAAGGCCACGGCGCCGCCGCGACATGCCATCCACAGGACGTCCTCGGGTTGCAGGATCATGGCGTCGAGGGTGTCGACTTTATGCAGGAGGGCCGTGACTTTGAGGGTTTCCATCATGTCCTGGCTGTTGTTGCTGCCGGGGCCGTCGGAGGCGAGGGCAACGGTGATGCCTCGGCGGAGCATGTCGGGCACGCGCGCCACGCCTGAGGCCAGGTACATGTTGCTGACAGGACAATGGACGACGACGGCCCCGCGTTGTGCGATGAGGTCCAGTTCGTTGTCGTCCAGCCAGACGCTGTGGACGAGTTGCATGCCTGGTCCCAACATGCCCAGTTCGTCCAACCATTCGATGTGCCGATTGCCGCGGCGTTCGAGGTTCATCTCGACTTCTATGCGCGTCTCGGCGACATGGATGTGACAGCCGGCATGCCACTCTTGCGAGAGGCGATGGGTGGCGAGCATGGTGTCGTCGCTGCAGCCCCAGGGAATGAGGGGGGCGAATTCGACACGGATGCGGCCGTCTGCGGCACCGTGCCAGGTGCGGCGCAAGCGGGTGGTCTCGGCGATGATCTGGTCAGGTGTCTCCATGAAGGCGGGATGGTAGTCCATGTCGGCCCAACCGCGCGCCAACATGAAGCGGATGCCCAGTTCCTGGGCGGCCCGGCAGACGCCGTCGTCGTTGCCCGGTTCGGTGTGGACGTATTGGTGGTCGATGACAGAGGTGGCTCCCCCGCGCAAGTTCTCGACCAGTCCTACCATGGCTGCCACATAGGCCTCTTCTTCGGTCAAGGCCTGGGCGACAGGCCAGATAGCAGCTTTGAGCCATTCGAGCAGGGGCTTGTCGTCGGCAAGGCCGCGAATGAAGCTCTGGAAGAGATGGGTGTGGGCATTGATCATGCCGGGCATAACGGCCATGAGGGAGGCATCGATGACGGTGTCGGCTTTGCGCAAGGCCATGGACGGCTGGCCCGGCCCGACGGCGGCGATGCGGTCGTCTTCGATGAGAACATAGCCGGGATTGAAGAGGTCCCAGGCATCGTTGAGGGTGACGACGGCTCCGTTTTGGATGAGGGTGGTGGACATGACAGGCTGAAAAGAGCTCAAACGATGCGATAGCGGATGGGTTCGCCGCGAATATGGTTGAGGATGTTGGTGTAGTCACCGCGGCGTTCCTGGGCGGCGGCTGCAGTGGCACCGGCGGCGATGTGGGGTGTCAGCAAGACGTTGTAGCCGGCTCTGGCCAAGGGCAGGAGGGGGTTGTCGGCGCGGATGGGTTCCCACTCGAAGGTGTCGAGGGCGGCACCGGCCAGCTTTCCGGAGCGGATGGCCTCGGCGAGGTCTGCTTCGTTGATAACGCTGCCACTGCCACAGCTGACGAGGTAGGCACCCTGTTTCATCTGCGCGAACATGTCGGCGTTGACCTTCATGTCGGTCTCCGGGAAGTAAGGGAGGAGCATGGCCAGGTAGTCGCTGCGCTGCAGGAGGGCGGGCTCGTCGACATAAGTAATGCCCAGTTCCTGTTCGACGTGCGGGGGCAGGCGGCGGCGCTTGTGGTACAGGAGGGTTACGTCCCATCCTTGCAAGCGTCGCGCCAGTTCGGTGCCGATCTCGCCAAAGCCGAGGATGCCGATGGTTTTCTGCCAGAGGCCTTCGACGTTCTCGCGGCCGGACCAGTTGTAGGCGAAGGTGTCTTCGTCGGTG
>RFJM01000418.1 GCA_003694905.1 Caldilineae bacterium | reverse complement strand
TCACTGGCCTTCATCAGTTACCCTCCTCGGTGCGCACGACGAACTGGGTGGCAATCGGCAGCTTGTGGGAAGCCAGCCGCATGGCCTCGCGGGCGACCTCTTCGCTGACGCCGGCCAACTCGAAGATGATGCGCCCCGGCTTGACCACGGCCACATAGTGTTCTACCGCACCTTTGCCGCTACCCATGCGGGTCTCGGCCGCGCGCTTGGTGACGGGCTTGTCCGGGAAGACGCGGATCCACAGCTTACCGCCGCGGCGCAGGTAACGCACAATGGCACGGCGGGCCGACTCGATCTGGCGGCTGGTCATCCAGCAGGGCTCCAGCGCCTGCAGACCGTACTCGCCAAAGGCGATGGTACTGCCTCGCCAGGCCTTGCCTTTCATGCGGCCACGATGTTGTTTTCTATGTTTGACACGTTTGGGCATCAACATGATGTTTTACCTCGTTACTACCGGATTGTCCTCTAGACCGTCAGGGGCTCGCCGGGCAGGATTTCGCCCTTATAGATCCAGACCTTGATGCCCACCACGCCGTAGGTTGTCTGGGCAATGGTATCGGCATAGTCGATGTCGGCGCGCAGGGTATGGCGAGGAATGCGGCCATCGCGAATGGAATCAACCCGGGCCATCTCGGCACCGCCCAGACGACCGCTCAGGCGGATCATGATGCCCTTGGCACCGGCGCGCATGGTGCGCTGCACGGCCTGACGCATGGCCCGTTTGTGGGCCACACGGCGAACCAACTGCTCGGCGATGCTATCGGCCACCAACTTGGCATCCAGTTCGGGGCGCTTGATCTCCTCGACATCGATCTTGACGCGCTTGTTGGTCAGCTCGCTCAGCTCCCGGCGCAACACATTGACCGTAGCGCCTTTCTTGCCGATCACGATGCCGGGCTTGGCCGCGTGGATCTTCAGGGATACCTGTTTGGGAGCACGCTCGATTTCGATTTTGGATACGCCCGCGCGGTCCAGTTCGTTGAACACACGCTCGCGAATCGCCCTGTCCTCGGCCAGGAGTTGGGTGTATTCGCTGCCTTCGGCGTACCAGCGAGAAACATGGTCTTTGACGATTCCGAGTCGGAATCCGGTGGGATGGACTTTACGACCCAAAGTTAGCCTCCTTAAAACCGTTCTTCGAGGACAACCGTGATGTGGGAGGAACGACGCAAAATGGGCTTGTAGCGGCCGCGTGCGCCGGCACGATAGCGTTTCGCGGTCGGTCCTTCGTCGGCGTAGATCTCGGCAATCCACATATCTTCCGGTGCCATGCTCTCGTTCTCCTCGGCATTGGCCAGGGCGGATTGCACCGCTTTGTGGACTTCGCGGGCGGCAGCCTGCGGCATGTAGCTGAGGACATCAAGCGCCTCCAGCGCCTGCATACCGCGCACGACGTCGATCACACGTCGAACTTTTTGTGCTGAAATACCAACGTACTTGCGCTGGCAACGAACTGTTAGAGCCATAGATCAACCTCGATAGTGCAGGGTGCAGGGCCTAGCGCCGTGCCTTGCTGCCTTTCTCCTTGACGACGTGGCCGCGATAGAAACGCGTGGGTGCAAACTCGCCCAGCTTGTGTCCCACCATGTTTTCGGTGATGTAGATGGGAACATGCCGGCGACCGTTGTGCACCGCCAGGGTGTGCCCGACCATCTGCGGAAAGATGGTGGAGGAGCGCGACCAGGTTCGCAGCACGCGCTTTTCGCCTTTCCGATTCATTTCTTCGATCTTTCGCAGGAGCTTGCGGTCGACATACGGACCTTTCTTCAGAGACCTGGACATATCACATCCTCCTAGCGTCGTTTCTTGCCGCGACGGCGAACGATGTACTGATCGGTACGTTTGTTACGGCGGGTGCGGTAGCCCAGAGCGGGCTTGCCCCAGGGCGTCTTGGGCCCGGGCATCCCTACCGGCGAACGGCCCTCGCCACCACCATGGGGGTGGGAGTCGGGGTCCATGGCCGAGCCGCGCACTTCGGGGCGACGCCCCAGCCAGCGCTTGCGCCCGGCTTTGCCCAGCGAGACGTTCTGATGATCGGTGTTGCCCACCTGGCCCACCGTGGCCATACAGGTCAGCAATACCCGTCGGGCCTCGCCGCTGGGCAGGCGCAGCTGGGCATATTTGCCCTCCTTAGCCATCAACTGAGCGTAGGTGCCGGCAGACCGCACCAGTTGGCCGCCCTTGCCCGGCTGCAACTCGATGTTGTGCACCAGGGTACCGAGGGGGATGTTCATCAGGGGCAGGGCGTTGCCGGGTCGGATTTCGGCATCCGGGCCGGAGCTGACCACGTCGCCGACCTGCAGGCCCAGAGGAGCGATGATGTAACGCTTCTCGCCATCGGCATAATGCAAGAGGGCGATACGGGCAGAACGATTGGGATCGTATTCGATACTGGCCACGCGGGCGGGAACGCCGATCTTGTCGCGCTTGAAGTCGATGACGCGATAACGACGTTTGTGACCGCCCCCACGGTGGCGGACGGTAAGCCGGCCCTGGTTGTTGCGACCGGCCTTTTTCTTCAGCGGTCTGAGCAGTGATTTTTCCGGCTTCGTGGTCGTGATTTCCTCGAAGGTCGAGACACTCATGCCACGACGACCGGGGGAAGTGGGCTTGTAGACTTTGATTCCCATTGGGAATTGACTCCTGGGGTTAAGCTAATCGCTGAGTCTGGCGATTACAGGCGATACTTGGCTTGCTTGGCCGCCTGTAAGATGGTTGAACAGAGGGGGCCGCAACTAGACGCCCTCGAAGAGCTGGATGGAGTCCTCGGGGGCCAGCGTGACGATGGCCTTCTTCCAGGGACTGACCCGTACCGAGGTGGCCTTGCGGCTGCGGCGCCGGGTCTTGGCGGGCATGTTGATGATGCGGACGTCCAATACCTTGACGCCAAAGCGTTCTTCTATCGCGGCCGCGACCATCACCTTGTTGGCCCGGCGGTCAACCTCGAAGACATACTGGTTGGCCTCGTCCTGCAGGCGGTCCGATTTTTCGGTGACGATGGGGCGCTTAAGCACTTCGTAAGCATGCATGGTGCTACTCCTCGACCTTCTCGTCTTCCTCGGCCAGGAAGGAAGCGATGACCTCGATAGCCTCTTGCGGCATGATCAACGTCTCGTAGCCGAGCAAGTCGCGCACATTGAGGTAGTTGGCGCGCAGGGTCTTGGCATAGGGAAGGTTGTTGGCCGAGAGCTCCACGTTGGCGTCGGCCTGGGGGAGAAGGAGCAACGCGCTGCGCTCGACTCCCAGAGCCTCCAACATGGCGGCCATGTCGCGGGTGCGGGGTGCCTCGAAACGAAGTTCATCCAGCACCACCACCTGCCGTTCCCGGGCCTTGGCGCTCAAGGCCGAGCGCAGGGCCAGGCGGCGCATCTTACGGGGCATCTTCTTGCGATAGCTGCGGGGCTGAGGGCCGAAGACGGTGCCACCACCTCGCCAGTGGGGGGCGCGGATGCTGCCCTGGCGGGCGCGGCCGGTGCCCTTCTGGCGCCAGGGCTTGCGGCCGCCGCCGCGCACCTCGCTGCGCGTCTTCGTCTTGTGTGTGCCCAGACGCTGGTTGGCGAGCTGGCGCACCAGGGCCTGGTGCATCACGGCTGTATTGATTTCGGCGCCAAAGATGCTGTCGGGCAGCTCGACGGTGCCGACCTCAGCACCCTGCATGTTTCTCAGTGATACCTGCATCGGGCTTACCTCTTGTTCTTGCGAGCGAGAGACACCATGACCAGACCGTTCTTGGGGCCGGGCACGGCGCCGCGTACTGCCAGCAAGTTGCGTTCGGGATCGACCCGCACCACCCGCAGGTTCTGCACGGTGACGCGGCGATGGCCCATGTGACCGGGAGCACGCTTGCCCTTGTAAACACGGCCGGGCGTCGAACCGGCACCGGCCGCACCGGGAGCACGCTCGCGATCGGACTGACCGTGGGTCTTGGGCTGGCGGTTGAAGCCATGGCGCTTCACACCGCCCTGGAACCCCTTGCCTTTCGAGGTCCCGGTCACATCGACCAGATCCCCCTCGGCAAAGAGGTCGGCCAGCAGCTTTTGGCCCAGTTTGAATTCGGCAAGTTCCTCTTCCCTCACCCGAAACTCCCTCAGAGTTCGCAGCGTGGGAAGATTCTTCTGCTTGAGATGGCCACGCTCACCTTTGGTCAGCCGGTGCTCCGGTACTTCGCCGTAACCTAGCTGGACCGCAGCATAGCCATCGCTGGCAGGCGTTTTGAGTTGGGTGACGTAGCAGGGGCCGACTTCCAGTACGGTGACGGGGACCATCACACCCTGCTCGTCGAAGATCTGGGTCATACCCAGTTTGCGTCCAATAAGACCTTTCATGATCCTAATCTGGGGGCGGAACTGCAAACACACCAATCCGAGGCGTGTCCATCATTCCACGACCCCACCTCCTTTTGGGGATTAGGGGTGTTGCGGCTGGCCGGGATCAGAGTTTGATCTCGATGTCCACACCGGCCGGCAGGTTTAGCCGCATCAAGTTGTCGATGGTTTTGCTGCCCGAGGGCACGACGTCGATCAGGCGTTTGTGGGTCCGGATTTCGAACTGTTCACGCGAGTCCTTGTCGATAAAGGGAGACCGCATGACCGTGAAACGCTCGATCTTCGTGGGGAGGGGCACCGGTCCCACAACCTGGGCGCCTGTCCTTTCGGCAGCTTCTACGATCTCGCGTACCGAACTGTCCAGTACCCGATGATCGTATGCCTTGAGCTTGATGCGAATCCGCTGTTTAGCCATTCAGACCTTCCAGAAGTGGGGAAGAGACATAGGGGTGGGGGCAGACCGCCGGGCAGGGGTCTGCCCCCACAACCGTAGTTGCTATTCCAGGATCTTGGAGATGACGCCGGCGCCCACGGTGCGGCCGCCCTCGCGAATGGCAAAGCGGCTGCCTGCCTCCAGGGCCACAGGCACGATCAGCTCGACCGTCATCTTCACGTTGTCGCCG
>RFJM01000417.1 GCA_003694905.1 Caldilineae bacterium | reverse complement strand
TTGGTTCGGTGCAGGTTCGGGGAGGGGTGTAATGTCGATGGCCGCGGCGGCTTCAGGGGAAAGGGAGACGTGACGGCCGTTGACATCGATGAGCAGGGAACCGTTGGGAGCAACGGCCAGGACTCGCACCTCGGCACCGGCGGTGATCTCCTGGGAACGCAGGAAGTCACGTAGGACTCCCGTGGCAACGATGTTGGAGATCTTGCCGGCGTTGCCGGCGGCGAGGGTGGAAAGGGGCCGCATGGGGCCTTTGTGGGCACTGCCGAGCCGGGGAGGAATGGGTTGGCGCTGGGGACTGATGGTGGGGTTGCCCAGGAATTCGGCCAGGCTTTCGGCCAGGGAGTCGGGGGTGACGTGCTCGAAGCGACAGGCCATTTCCTCGGCCCGCTCGGGATCGGCGCCCAGTTTTTCGACCATGAAGACTTCCCAGAGGCGGCGCTTGCGCAGGACCCGCAAGGCAATGGCTTCGCCCTGAAGGGTGAGGGAGACACCTTTGTAGGGCTGGTAGTCGACCAATCCCTTTTCTTCGAGTTTGCGGCACATCTGGTTGGTGGAGACGGGGGAGTTGTTGAGTTCCTCGGCCAGTTGGGAGATGGGTACCGGCTGGTCTCCCTCGGAGAGGAGGGCGATGCGCAGTAGGTACATCTCGATGGCTTCACTCATGGACTCGTTCATTGTTATGGGGCTCCATAAAAGTGGAGGGGGATTCATAAGGCGAGGCTAAATAATAAACTCTGGGAAGCGGTGTGGCAAATCATGGACGAGCCTGAGTTATTCTCAGTTTAGCATAGATTTCGGGGACAAAACATGACGCAGATCATGTTGAGGATGCCAGCTTGCGTGGCGCGTGGTGTTATGGTGGGTCATAGAATGAGGGTTAGATCTTTAGGTCGGTCTAAAGTTCTGCGTTGTGCGAGGGGGCCGGGCGCCGGCCCCCCGCGCGGCCACGCAGCCTCTCCTCATCCGCCGAAAGTTGCAAAACTCTGCAGAAGTAACAACAATAGAAGACATGCCTCCAAGCGAATTTCCCGACTGGCTTACCATCATCGAGTTCGGCAACGTTGTCCTTTCATCGGCCATTCTCATTCTCAGCTTCGCGCTGTTCGTATACATCCTCACCTTCAACCTGCACAGCAGAGTTGGTCGTTCCTTTGCCGCGCTGCTCCTGGGTGTTATCATCGTTTACAGCGGTGACGTGGTTCTGCCGCGGGTCGACTGGGCCGAAAACTGGTTACGCTTCCAGTGGCTGGGCATCGCCCTGGTTCCGGCGGCGTATCTCCACTTTTCGCGTGCGGTCCTTCAGGCCACATCTTTACGACCCACGCGCAGGCAATGGCTGTGGCTGATCCGTGGCGCGTACTTCATTAGCTTGCTGGCCGCGGTGCTGGCCCTCTTCACCTCCATTCTGGTGCGTCCCCCGCGCGGCTTCGAGGAGGTGGCGTATCTGGAACCCGGCCCCCTTTTCTTTCCCTTCACCTTCTACTTCGTCGTCGCAACCCTGTGGGGAGGCTGGAACCTGCTCAGGGCGCGTTCCCTGGCGCGCACCGTGGCGTCACGTCGGCGTTTGAACTACCTGTTGTGGAGCTTCGCTGCGCCTGCAATGGGCGTTTTCCCTTATCTCATTGTCATCTCGCGTGCCGGTGAAGCTTCCACGGCCGTCGTCCTCATCCTCTCCAGCATTGCCAACGGTATTGTCGGCTTCATGCTGGTCGTGATGGCCTACAGCGTCGCCTACTACGGCGTCCTCTCACCTGACCGCGTGGTCAAACGTCAGCTGGTCTACTTCCTGTTGCGAGGACCGGTTGTGGCGGTCATCGTCATCGGGCTCGTGCTGGGCGTCCCTCGGGTCGAAGCCATTCTCGGCCTGCCCCCCGACACTGCCCTCACGCTGCTGGTAGTTGCCACCATTGTCTTGGCTCAGGTGCTTCTCTACCTGTTCCAACCGTGGATCGATCGGCTTCTGTACCGCAACGAGATGGACGAGGTGCAATGGTTGCGCACCCTCGATTCTCGTCTCATGACCAGCGGCGATCTCAGTCAGTTCCTCGAAAACGTGCTCGTATCCCTGTGCGACGTCTTGCGGGTGAGTGAGGGGTTTGTGGCCCTGCCCGGCGAGAACGAAATCCGTCTGGAGGCCGTCGTGGGCGACGAAGCCGCCGCCCGCGAGATCTTGCGACGCCCGCAGGTCCAGCAGCTGCTGACCACCGACTCGCCCGACTCCGAGTTTCATACCATCGACGGCTACCAGGTGCGTACTCTGACCAACCGGCACACCGACCAGCCCATGGGAATCGTAGCGGTTCGCGGCCCTGCTCCCCTGCTCGATGTCGAGGATCCTCAGGCACGAGCCGTTATCGAGCATCTCCTGCGTCGGGCAGAACTGGCGGTGGAAGATCGGCGTCTCCAGCTCGACGTATTCGAAGCCCTGCGCCAGATCCTGCCGGACATCGAAGTCATGCAGGCTCTGCGCGGCACCGTCCCCTATGTCATCTCCGCACCCGAGCCCCCAAGCAACCACATCACCCAGGCTCCCGAGTTCAAGGAATGGGTGCGCGATGCCCTATCTCACTACTGGGGCGGCCCCAAGCTGAGCGAAAGTCCTCTTCTCAAACTGCGGGTGGTTCGCAACGCCCTGGCCGAAAACGACAACTCACCGACCAGGGCCTTACGCGCCGTTCTCCAGGCTGCGATCGAGCGCCAGCGCCCACCGGGGGAACGGCAGATGACGACATCGGAGTGGTTGCTGTATAATATACTAGACCTGAAATACCTGCAGGGCAAGCGCGTGCGTGAGATCGCCAATCGCCTGGCTATGAGCGAATCGGATCTCTACCGCAAACAGCGCATTGCCATCGACGAGGTAGCGCGTACCCTGGCAGACATGGAAGCTAACGCCGAAACCGAGCAACGCAACGAAAGCGAAGAGAGCCAGGCGCCCCTCGTCAGGTCGCCGTAGCGGCAATGGGCCCGGACCATGCGCTTGCAGCTTCGCCTCCCCACTTA
>RFJM01000416.1 GCA_003694905.1 Caldilineae bacterium | reverse complement strand
GTTTTCCCGGGGGGCGCCGCACCCCGCCTGCCCCAAAATCGAAACGCACCCGGCTGTCACGGGTGCCCGGCTCTGAAGGGGGCAGGAGGTGCGGGCATGGCATGCGGGTAGTCGCCAGCAGAGAAGGCGGCGCCCGCCAGGGCAGGATGCCCGCAGGCCTCGAGCAGCCGTTGACCTTACCGCGCTTCAAAGTTCGCGGCTCGTACTTGCGGGCATCCTGCCCTTCCTTCGTGGCTGCGCCTGGGAATGTCGAGATTCTTCTCACGCCTGGGAGAGAGCGCAGCCACGAAGGGCCGCCGACTCAGTCGGCGGCAGCGGGCGCCGCCCGCGACTCGCCACTCCTCCACAAAAATGTCCCACACCGCACCTTGGGGACATTTTTCTGAGATAAAACTGAGATAGACGGTCATTATAATGAGAACAAGTTGTCCCAATCTTGCACGCCCTCCAATGAGCGAGACTCGTGAAAACCCAACCCGGCCGACGACATTCTTTCATCCTACGCATATGGCAGGAACACGCAGAATCCAGCGAAGAGGCACCTCTCTGGCGCGGCTGGATTCAGCACATCGGCAGTGGCGAAAGCACCTACCTGGGCGGCTTTCAAGACCTCATCGCTTTTGTCAAGCATTGGGCCGCTCCCGGCAAGGACAAGCCACAAAGCCCGTCTGACTGAGGCCACTTTCCATTCTAATTCCCAGTTCTCAACCCCACTTTCAGGAGAAACAACGATCATGAACCGTGCTCTTCGTCGCGCGCATTGGCCGGCTATCGCCGGCGCCATCCTGGCACTGATCCTGCTCTCGGGCATGGGCTCAAGAAGCCTGGCTGAAGGAATCCAGGTGCAGGGCCTGCTCAGCCCCCAGGGCAATGCCGGCACCGCATTCACCTATCAGGGACGCATCCTCTTCAACGGCACCCCTGTCGACAACGAACTATGCTCGGTGGCTCCGACCCTGTGGGACGCCGAAAGCGGCGGCACCCAGATCGCCAGCTCCTCGCAAACGATAGTTCGACCCGACCATGGCTTTTTCAAGATGGACATCGATTTCGGCCATGCCTTCACGGGTGCCGAACGCTGGCTACAACTCCATGTGGCCTGTGTCAGCGACCCCAACGCAGCTCAGGGGACCACACTGCCGCGCATCCGGCTGGCGCCCGTCCCCTATGCTCTGGGCCTGGTGCCGGGCGCCTTTGTGCAGGATAGCAGCGGCGCGAATACTGCCTTCTCGGCGACCAGCGGACCCAATTGGACCCTGCCCCTTCTGATCGCCACCAAAGTGGCCGGCCTTTGGGGCGATTCGCGCTTCAATGATGGCGTCATCGGCACCTCACAACAGGGCAACGGCGTCTACGGATATTCCGAAACGGGCAAGGCCGTCTATGCCGATGGCGATGCCCACATCGAAGGCAACCTGACCTGGAAGGCCAAACGCAGCGCCGTGTCCGTCTCCGCGGCCGCCTTCATCCCCGAACAACTGAACGACGCCGGCAACGTGCCCTATGACAACGAGGGTTACTACCTCAAGAACGAAAGCAATACGACTGAGTGGTTCGTGGCCCCAGTGCAACTGCCGCACGGCGCCGTCGTCAAGCAGCTTGACGTAGCCTGGCACGATGGCTCTGATGAAACGGCCACGCTGGTGTTGCGCCGCGTGAACCTCCTGGATTCCTCGCGCACGGTCGATACGATGGGTTCGGTCGTTTCTGTAGGCGACCATGATACCGTACGAGATGACGTGAGAACCGATGACACCATCGACTTCGCCACCATCGATAACGAACTGTACACCTATTACCTGGAAGTCCGGCTGCCGCCCAACGCCGAGGACATCAAGCTGCATGGGGTCACCATCCTGTACGAAATCACCGGCCCTTACTAAGGAGACCGATCATGAGCAAACACAAGCGCACCCTCCTCCTGGCCATCGCCTTCCTGCTGCTATTGACCGCGGGCATCGCCTACGCCCAGACAGCCGGCAACTACGACCTGCACTGGTGGACCCTCGACGGCGGTGGGGGGCAGGTGACGGCAGGGAGCTATGTCGTCGAGGGCACGGCAGGCCAGCCCGATGCCAGCAACCCGGTCCGTGCGGGTAGCTACCAGCTCACCGGTGGCTATTGGAGCGGCAGCCCTACCAGCGGTTTCGACCTTTATCTCCCTCTGCAAACAAGATAGCTAAGGAGGGTCAGCGATGAAACGATCTCTCCGGCGCCTTTCCCTCACCCTTCTCGCATCCACGATGATGCTCGCTCTCTTCCTGCGTGTTACGGCTCTGGCCGGTTCAGCGACACCTCCCCAAACACCAAGCAACACCCCACCTACCGCGGACTTCACCATCGATCCACCTCAGGGCGTGGCCGGAACCATCTTCTTCTTCGATCCGAGCCCTTCCTCCGACAATGAGGATTCCCTGGCCTGGCTGTCGGTGCGCTGGGATTACGATGGCGATGGCGTCTGGGACACGACCTGGCTCAATCCCGGCAATGGGCCTTCATGGCACACCTATAATGCGCCCGGAACCTACCAGGTGAAGCTGGAGGTGAAGGACACCGGCGGGCTGACCGACATGAAAGTGAAGACCCTTCAGGTGGGCGACCCCGGCTCGAACACGCCGCCCACGGCCCGCTGTGCCGTCACCCCACCTCTGGTCCCCCCGGAACGACGTTCACCCTCAGCGCAGCCAACAGCAGCGATGCCCAAGACCCCGCGTCGGCCCTGAAGGTGAAGTGGGACAAATGGGGCGGGTTCAACTTTAGCGGTCAGGACTGGCAGCCCGCCACCCAACCGGTCCAGTTCACTTACGACCGACTGGGCCAACACACTGTGGACCTCATCGTCATGGACACCGGTTATCTCATGGACGATACGGAGTGTGTGCTCGAAGTCGTGCCGCCCGGAGGCAACAATCCGCCCACCGCTCAACTTGTCATCACTCCGACCACAGGAACCATCACCACTACCTTCACCCTCGACGTCAGCGGCAGTACCGATGACCACGACGCTATCTACGACTTGTCCGTCCGTTTTGACTGGACGGATGACGGCGTTTTCGACACCTCCTGGCTCAATGCATCCCAAACGTACACCGTGACCTTCCACGACATGTGGGGCCAGTTCACCGTCCGGGCGCGGGTGATGGATAGCGGCGGTCTTACCGACGACGCCACTCAAACCATCACCGTCACCACGCCATATCGCATTTTCCTGCCGTTGGCAACCAAGAGTCAATAATCCATCTCATTCAAGGAGGTCGATCATGCCGGGTACACGTTATCGCCACATTCTGACAGCCCTGCTGCTCCTCGTTGCCCTCATCCTGGGCGCATCATTCGCTTTCGCCCAGAGCGGGCCGACCGGCAGCCAACAACTCCCAGTTGGACTGAACACCATCAGCTACCAGGGCCGGGTGACGGTCAACGGCCAGCCTTACAATGGAACCGGCTACTTCAAGTTCGCCATCGTCGACAGCCAGGGCAACTACACCTGGAACAGCGACATCATCGTCCAGGCGCAAGGCGCGGCCGCCCCGCAACTCGGCGCGCCCCAAAATCCCATCCAGCTTCCCGTCAACAAAGGGCTTTTCAGCGTGCGTCTGGGCGCGGTGCCCGACATGCCCCCCATCCCGGCCCAGGCCGTCGCGGACCCCGACGCGGCCTTACGGGTGTGGTTCAGCACGAACGGGCAAAACTTCACCCAGTTGCCCGACCGGCCCTTCTCGGCCGCGCCCTGGGCTCTCATGGCAGACACCCTGGATGGCTTCGATTCCAGCGACTTCGCGCCATGGAATCACGACCACTGGGGCCAGACCTGGAGCGGCAGCGGAACCGGTCTGAAGCTGCAAAGCAGTGATGGCCGGGCGCTGGACGCCAGCACCGCAAGCAGCACCAACGATGCCTCGGCCATTCGCGGTGTGGCCTCGTCTTCCAATGGGAAGACTTACGGCGTCTTCGGTCAGAACGCCAGCACAAGCGATGGTGCGGCCGGCGTGTTTGGCTGGGCTCAGGGGAATAACGGCGTGGTCTACGGCATCAAAGGCCGGAGCGATAGCCAGTACGGCATCGGCGTGTACGGCTTTGCCAGCGATAGCGTCGGCGTGAAAGGCGAAAGCGACACCTGGGTCGGCGTTTACGGTGTGCGAGGGTCTCAAAGCCAGCGCGCGCCTCTGGGCGGCGCAGGCGTATATGGCGACAGCGCCGACCAACCCGGCGTGTTCGGATCCAGCGAGAGCGCCGCGGGCGTGTTCGGCGCAGGCTCCATCACCGGCACGATGGGCCTTGCCACGGAGAACACCGGGACCACCTATGGCGTCTATGGTCGCAGCAACAGCGACGGCGGTTACGGCGTCTTTGGCCAGGGAGCGAACAACGGCGAAGGCGTGCGCGGGGAGAGCCTCGCCGGCAAAGGCGTGGTCGGGTTCAGCGAAACCGGCTTTGGGGTGCAAGGCAAGACCTCAAGCGGGGTCGGCGTTTATGGCATCCAGGGCTCGTCGACTTCGACACCGCCGCTTGCCGGCGCGGGTGTGTGGGGCGAGAGCGCCGAACATCCCGGCGTGTGGGGGTCCAGCATCAATGCGGCCGGCGTTGCGGGCGTGACCACTCATGACGTCGGTGCGGCGGGCCTGGCCAGTGGAAATGACGGCGTCGGCGTCAAAGGCATAGCGCCCATCACCGGCACGGTGGGCCTTGCCACGGAGAACACCGGCATCACCTACGGCGTCTATGGTCGCAGCTACAGCGACGGCGGCTACGGCGTCTTTGGCCAGGGCGCGGACAACGGCGAAGGCGTGCGCGGAGAAAGCCTCGCCGGGAAGGGTGTGGTTGGGTTCAGCGAGAAAGGCGTCGGCGTGCAAGGCTACGGCTGGTTCTTCGGCGCCGCCGGCAAGTTCGAGAACATGACCACCGTCACGCCCACGGTGATCATCGACAATCTCAACGGCTCGGCCGGCGGCCCGGGCCTGGTGGTGACCGGCACCACGACCATCCGCGCGGGACTCAATGCTTTCGATGTCGATGCCGGCGCCTTGACGGTGATCAACGACAGCGCCCCCGGCATAGGTGTCGATGGCAAGGGCTCCATCGGCGTAAGGGGAACAAGCAGCGCCGCGAATGGCTTTGGCGTTTCGGGCTTCAGCAGCGATTCGAACGGTGTGGGCGTCTATGGTTTCAACCGCAGCGGAGGTCTGGCCGGTGAGTTCATCGCCGAAATGGCCGAGGCCGCGACGCCCGACGCTCATGCCGTCGAGATCAGAAACCTGGGCTCAGGGGGCTCCGGTCCCGATGGTCTCGCCATCGTGACGCCATTCGCGGGTGACAAGCCCGGCTCCAGCGTCAATTACGTCACTTTCTTCAGTGGTTCCAATGAGACGGCCGTGGGCGCCATCGAGGGCAACGGCAGCGGCGGCGTGGTCTACAAGAGCGGTGGCGCCGACTTCGCCGAATTGCTCCCCGCGGCCTCGGGCCTGGAGCCCGGCGATGTGGTGGTCATCGGGCCAGACGGCAAACTGATGCGCAGCAGCAAGGCCAATCAGACCAATGTAGCCGGGGTCTACTCCACCGCGCCCGCGTTCCTGGGCGGCATGACCGCCGACATGGAAAAGATGGAAGGCCGGGACGCCGCGGCCGGCCGCGACCACGCGCCTGTGGCAGTCGTGGGCATCGTGCCCGTCAAAGTCAGTGCGGAGAACGGCGCCATCCGGCCCGGCGATCTGCTCACCGCCTCCAACACGCCCGGTCACGCCATGAAGGCCGAGCCGGTGAACGTGGGTGGCGTCGAGTTCTACCGGCCGGGAACCATCATCGGCAAAGCACTGGAATCGCTGGACAAGGGAACGGGGGTGATCCGCGTGTTGATCACCTTGCACTGATAGGAGGTGCATCATGAAGAAAATCCTCCTCCTATCGCTCCCCCTGCTTCTGCTGGCGGTCGTGACCGCGTTGGTCTACGCGGCCTCCAGCGGCATCGATTGGGATGTGGTCGCCTCCGGCGGCGGCAGCGATTCGGCCGGGAATGTGAGCATCGACGACACTATCGGCCAGCCGGCGGTGGGCGCAGCGCAGAGCGGTGTCGTGGTCATCGAATCGGGATTCTGGTATGGCATGGAGGCGGCTACGGCCACGCCTACACCCACGCCCACCAACACGCCAACCCCCACGCCGACACCGACGCCGACCAACACTCCCACACCCACACCGACCTCCGGCACAACCCCGACATCAACGCCGACCAACACACCCACCCTCACGCCCACTCCGACCTCCAGCATCACCCCAACCCCGACGCCTACGTCCACCCTCCCGGCGCCCAGGCTCTCCCTTTACTTCCCCCTGCTCATGCGCCATCACTAGAGCGGAGGGTGCCGCGCAACAGGTGTGGCGCACGGGTGCTCGTGCGCCGCACCTGTCATCACCGACCACTTTCATCCCTCTCGACGGACTCCTTCCAAATGACATATGTCTGTTCACAGACCGGAGCTTTCGCTTCCACATGACTTGACTCAAATGCGATCTCTCTGCATACTTTCCTACAGATCTGGCTGATGCGCTCAGGCGCGACGTGGTGCGTTTCGCGCTTCATCACACGAGGCTGACTCCACCACAACACTCGTGCCTTCTGCACATTCGCTCGTCCTTTCTCGGTAGAGTCAGAGCTGGGCTTTTCATTGGCGATTTGCGCGACGCGCAACGGGTGTGCCAGTTGAGTGGCAAGCAAGCCACCGCTGTCACGTAATCTCATACGAGGTGACACTATGGCAAAGGTTGTATCCCTGCTATCGTCTTGGTTCATCCTTCTTGCGGTGTGGGTTCTGGCCTTGCCGGCGGCAGTCCACGCCGGCGGCGCGAATGCCTTTACGAGCCGCGAATTCATCCGCAACGGCGGCTTCGTCGCCCGCATCGACGACTGGCAATACAACGAGTTCAGCGAAGTCACCGACGTGGGCGCGGGCAGCGACCCTGTTCTGGTCATCAAGACGTTTCTCAGCCGCGGCCCGGCCAACGTGTGGCAGGAGATCTACCTGCCCACCCGCACCACCGCGGCCGACCTCAGCTTCGATTATCGGATGGTACCGGGCTATTACGCCTCCTACGGCGGCCAACTTCTGGCCGGTTTTCTCAAGTACGAGGGCAACCAGTGGGTCGAGCTCACGTCCTGGCAGGTCACGCCCGTGGTGACCGGCGATACAGGCTGGCAACGTTTTCAGCACACCCTGAGCAGCAGCGAGGTGGCCGCGCTGCAGGCCGCGCACGAGGCCGGCCTCCATGTCATCTTCCTCATCCAGCTACGCCAGAATGAGCAGGATGCGTTCAAGGCCTATGTGGACAACGTCTCCCTGAAACTCGACGGCGAGATGACCTACCCGGCCATGAGCGGCCGCCTGGCCTTTCGCAGCATCGATGACCAAGACCGCTACACCATCGTCACCACGGATCCCCGGGGCAACGACCGGCGGGTGCTATGGACGTCGCCTGTGGCCGGCGGCAGGTTCTTCGGCCTGGCCTGGAAGCCCGACGGCAGCGAGATCGCCTTTACCAGCAGCCACGAATTCGGCTATTCGCCCTTCCACACGGACATCTACCGGCTGGACATGAGCGGCCGCGTGCGGCGCATGACCAACCCCCCGGCCCAAAGCGAAATACAGAGCGGCGGCTATGGCCAGGGGACGGTGACCGGCCAGGTGCGCAACGACTCCACCCGCAACCTTACCGGCGTATCGGTCTATGTGCAGGGCGCGGCCTCGCCGGTCGCGCTGGGTCCACTGGCTCCCGGCGCCACGGCCCCTTTCACCCTCCCCAATGTGGCCGACCTGGGCGCGGGCAAGGGACAATATGTCGTGCTCATCTGGTTCGACGGCTATTGCGCTTCGGGGTTGTATCTGGTTCCGGGCGCGCTGGTCGATGTGCAGGCCGGCGCCACCGTGGACGCGGGGACGTTGAGCTTTGTGGGCAACGACTGCATCCAGTTCGAGGCCGCGGAGCCAGTGTGGCGGCCGGATGGCGCGGCCGTGGGC
>RFJM01000415.1 GCA_003694905.1 Caldilineae bacterium | reverse complement strand
TCACTGGCGTTCCTGGTGTTGAAATAACGCCAGTGATAAAAAGTGGCTCCCCCTGCCTCGGGCCCGCGCAGTTCAAACCCGTAGTTGGGCGCGGTTTGGAACTTCTTCCCCTTCCATTCATCCACAAGCCCGGTGATATCCCAGCTTTTCCATCCCAGTTTGAGGGGAATTGTCTGGCTTTGATAATAGGAGGAAGGGGGCATGTTGTTCCATTTGAGCGGACAGTTCCAATAGGCGGTGATTTTGCGCACGGCAATAGGAACCGAACTATCCCCTCCCGCGCTCGACAGGTAGGCGTAAAAGGTGGCCTTGTCGATGATGGCATTGGCCGGAATCGTGTCGAGATGGAAGGCTAAAAAGGCTCGTTTGCGCACCGTCCCGAATTCAGAGCTGTTGTACTCGACGGCCATGGTGGTGTTCTGACAAAAGCTGGACTCGGGCGCGGTGGAATCCACATGGGTGTCGATATAAGGCAACTCGTTGTAGGTGTCGGCCGGCCATGCCCCTGCCGGGATGACCGCCAGGTAACGGCCATCGCCCAGGGGATAGGTACCGGGTTGAGGCGCGGCCGCGTCTCCCGACATTTGCACTGTCGCCGCCCTGAGCGCGTTTCGACCACCGGCGGCAAAGGCCATCATGAATCCCAAGACGAGAAACATGAGGGCAAGAAGGCGGTGCCATTGCGATACTCTCATCATTTTCCTCCTTTGGGCGATGCGTGGTTCTGCTGGCGTTTTGCCCACGCATGTATCTGATTCACGTCCAAATCATCTTTGGCGATGAACCGGACATTGCCTGCCTCTCGGGCCGCATTTTGGAACAGATCGGCCTGATCGACGTGGGCGCTCATGAGGATGATGGGCAACTCTGGCATGATGGCCCGCAGCCGGGGAATGCCCTCGATGCCGTTGATGCCGGGCAGGACCACATCCACCAGCGCCAGGTCGGCAGGGGTAGCGTGCAACAACCGTTCCGCCTCGGCGATGTCTCCGGCGATGCCGACCACGCGACAGCCGGCCAGTTCCAACAGCCGAGCCAACTCCTGCGCAAACGGGGAGTGATCATCCACGATAAGGACGTCGGTCATGGGGAGCTGCCTGCTATGCCGATGCGTGAAAAGAGGCGACAAATCTTATCCTTATTGTAGGGCGCCGGGACTTGCCTGTCATCGGAGTGGAGTACCGATTCTGCCGGGTCAGGTAGTACCGCGGTACCGGTCAAGTGTTGCCCAGCAAGCAGTAGACACGCCCCACCGGCGGGGCGGTTTTTTCAGTTTCTTTACAAAGTCTTCACCGTCTGTTTACGAATATGAGGGTTACTGAGAGCACATGACCGGCCGTCCGCTTCCTCTTTCTGCTTATAGGAGAGCATCCACAATGAGTCGTCCGTTACTTCTACTGGCCCTCATGCTCAGCATGTTGCTGTTTACCGGCAACGCGTTTGCGCACTTCGTCCCCGGCAATACTGTGAATTCCGCTGCACCGGAAACCAAGCTTGCGGCTCAACACACCCCCACCCCTGTCCCCCAGGCAGACAGCGGCGCCACGGCGTCAGAGCAACCGCTCTATTTCTTCTTGTTCACCCACACCGAAGATCCCTTCAACTACGAGCTCAGCGAAGAACGTTATGTACGCTTCGTGCCCGAGGTGGAAGAGCGGGCAGCCACCCATCCCGACGCCCATCTCACCTGGACCATCATGTTCCAGGGCTCGGACGCCCAGGTGGTGGCCGACCGCAACCCGCAAACCGGTGTGGTCGACCTGTTGCGCGCCGCCAACCAGGCAGGGGTGGTCGAGTTCGGCTACCATGCGCATCACGATCCCACTTATCTCAACCGCCCGCAAACCGGTTTCAGCAACGATTCTTCGTGGGAAGAGCTGGTCAACGGCATGGTGGATTGGCTTGGCTGCGTCAAGGACGTGACCCGTGGCGGCTGCATCGCCCCTACCGGCGGCGGCATCTCGGCCGTGCTGGACAATTTCGGCCCTGTGCAGGCCGTGAGCGGCGCTTTCTTGCAATCGGATGTGGCGTATGAAGGGGGGCCCACGAGTTACGCCGTGACAAAATTCCTGCCGGATCGCCTGGTGGGATTTGGCTATCCGGATCACGGCCCCTTTGCCTCCGATCAGAAACGGGCGGCCGTGGCAGCCCTGATGGAGCGGCTCACCCCCACCACCGAAACCTCATCCACGGTCTTTTGGGCGGACAACGTCATCAAGATGACCGGCGGCAGCCCTATCGACGGCACGCGCGGCATCGATCCCCTGCGCGGGCCGAGATACGCCCAGGGTATGCTGGCCGGGCTGGACCGCTCGCGTCCCAACGTCGTACTCACAGGCCTTGCTTCCAAATATCTTTACACCAAACAGCTCCCCCAGAATAGCCCCACCATCTACGGCTACGCCCACCCCGACTCGCCCCAGCTGCCACCGGAGCTGCTCAACTCGCCCGCAGAAAAGGAACGCTTCTACCAGCAAAGCCTGGACACGCTCGACTACTTGCTCGATGAAGTGCTGCCCGCCAATCCGGGCTCCCGCTTTATCGACAGCGCCGACCTGGTGCAGATGGTGGCGCCGCCCCCGTACTGGTCCCTCAGCCCCGGCCAGATCGCTGCCCTCGCGCACTGGGCACTGGCCAACTGGACGGATCGCCCACCCGATTGGGTCAGCGACGGCACGGACTACTACTCTCTGCGCGACCTCTTCACCCTCCTGGTGCTGGCCCTGGCCCAGGGAGATGTCAGGGCATCTGGTGAGAAGATCAGCCTGCCCACAGCCTACGGCCCGCTGGAAGCAGCGGATGCGGCCGGCGAGATCACCCTCTCGCGCCAGGCTATCGTTGCCCTGGCCACACAACTGGCCCCGGACTTTGCGCCCGAGCCGGGCTGGCAGGTCACACCCCGGGCCATGATCCAGCCGGTTTACGCCACCGCTGCCGGCCGGATCACCGCGGCCCAACTGTCGTACGGCATGGCCGCGGTCTATGCTGCAGACTACGCGGGCACGCCGGTGGCGTCTGTCACGCTGCCCGCCACGCAGGCCATGCCCGTCACCTACGACCTGCTACGCCAGATCGGCTGCCTGGCGACCTGCACGGGCACAGCGTGGTCCTTCAAACCGGCGAGGCTGCAGGCTCCCCCCTCGTCATCCACGCCGCCGGCTACGTCCACGCCCACATCCACGCCCCTGCCCACCTCCACCTCCCCCCCTACGGCCACGCCCCTCCCTACCTCCACCGCTACCCCCTCGCCAACGCCTGCGGCCGGCAAAGCAACGATCTGGCTTCCCAGCATCATCGCCCGGCGGCCGGCGTTCCCCTCCCAACCCGCCGTTTACACCCTCTTCTCCATCAACGTCCAGGACTTCAGCTATCCCGCCCAGTCCGCAGCGGTGCTGGACAGGATCATCGGCCTGCACGAGGCAACCCAGGTGCCGGTGGACATCTACCTGACGGACACCATGGCCCAGATCTACGCCGATCAATACCCGGACCTGCTGACCCGGCTGCGCACCTCACCGGTGGTTGCCATCTCCTACCACACACGGCCGCCCCGGCCCTATGCCGGCCCCAATGACTGGCTGGGGCTGGGCCGCATGGCCGCCGATGAGCGTTATCAAACCATCCTGCGCTATGAAACCCATGCCGTCGATCCGGTCACCGGGCAGACTACCGCAGCGCCGGGCGGCTACCAATATGTGGCGGATGTGATCGGCTATCCGCCTTACGCCGCCTCCGCCTCATCGGGCAAGCCCAATCTCACCGCCGCAGCTGACCGGGTATTCCACGACCTGGGCGCGCAAATGACCGTCTCCCACGGCGGCACGGTAACACTGGGAGCCCGGCGCGACGGCCTGCTTTTGCGGCCCGAGCAGGTGGATGACCGGCTGTTCGAACACGTAGGCGAGCAGGCCGACACGGCCTTTGAAGAGGCGCTGGCGCAGGCATTGGCCGCACAGCAAGGGGACGCGCCCGTCTTCATCGGCATCAAGATGCACGACAATGACTTCTTCGCCATGCAATCGGCCTGGGTCACCGTCTATGTGCAGGGGCGCAAACGCCCGCCCTGGGATGTCTCGCAG
>RFJM01000414.1 GCA_003694905.1 Caldilineae bacterium | reverse complement strand
GTACTGGGGTGGGCCCCATGTTTCTGGCTGGAGGTGAAGGTGTATCGGTGGGTGGCAGCCCACCGCCATCGCTTTGCCCGCTGGGGTATTCTGCCCGAGTGCGAGCGCGAAGATGTCGAGTGTGCTTGAGGGAGTCAGGGGGTAGAGGGGACATCCGCGCGCAGGGAGGGCCGCATACGCGAGAAACGTACATCCAGGGCCAGGGTGCGGGCCAGGCCCTCCTTCAACGAGACCTGCGGTTCATAGTTCAATAGTCTTTGGGCTTTCTCCAGGTCGGCCACCAGGCGACGCACACCCCCGCTCTGCTCTTCATTGCGTAGCACGTGGGGTGTTCTGCCCGTCACCTCGCCGATGGCTTCTACCAGTTCCAGAACGCTGGTCTCGGTACCTGAGCCCACGTTGATCACCTGGCGGTCGATGCCCTCGCGGTGTCCCGCCTCGATGAGGGCGTCAACCACATCATCGATATAGACATAGTCGCGGGTCTGCCTACCGCTACCGAACACCACGACCGTGCCTCCGTTGAGCACCTGGTTCATCACCTGCGGGACCACCGGAGGGTAAGCCGGGGGCAAGGCCTGGCCGGGGCCATAGGCATTGAAGATGCGCAGGGCCACCGTCTCGATGCCATAGTGGATGCCCAGGGTGAACATGTAATGCTCGGAGGCAAACTTGCTCACCGCGTAGGGAGTGAGTAATTCGGGCACGACGTCTTCATCCACCGGCTGGCGTTTCTGATCACCGTAGATGGTTCCCGAAGAAGCCAGCACCACGCGCTTGACGCCGACCGCGCGCATGGCCTCCATCAGGCAGACGGTGCCGCCGACGTTGACGTCGTTGTAGTCGCGAGGATAGAGCACCGATTGCGGGAGCGAAACCTTAGCCGCCAGATGGTACACGCAGTCGATATTGTGTAGAAGGGTCCAGAGTTTCGGTTGATCCCGTACATCGCCACGGGTAAAGAGGACCTGTTCATTCAGCAGGGAGGGGTCGCCGGCACTCAGATCGTCGAGGACGCGCACATGATGACCCTGCGCGACCAGACGATTGGCGAGGTGATGACCGATGAAGCCGGCCCCGCCGGTGATAAGGTAGTTCATCTCAGCCTCTATGTCTGCCAGGGGGGACGAAGAGCAGTACGGATTGCATCACAGATAGCGCTCGAGATTATAGCACACGAGCCCTGACGGCCGGTAATCGCCGCGGGCACGGGGGTGCGTTTCGAAACGGGTCTGCCGCTGCATGCGGGAGACCGCCCCCAAATCTGCGGCGTCGGCCTGCCAGACAGGCGGCGGAGGTTTCAGCTTCTCATGCAGGCCCACGCAGCACGGCTTGGCAAGCTGAAACTGTGCGCGGTTGTCCGGTTGGGTGTAGCCGCGGCTTTTCCGGAAGCGCCGCCCGATGGCATACATCTGCCGGTAGTCCGATTGGCTAGGAGCGCGCGCCCGCCCTGTCAAAATACGCCTGGCAGAATACGAACAGGCAACGCTTTCTTCACTGTCGGCACGCCACGGATTTCCCAGCCGCCATTCCCGCGACCGCGCGCGGGCCGTGGTCAAGATTTGACAACAGGCCGTTGTCTGAGTATCATGCCAGGTGATTTTAGCACTCTCAATGCGCGAGTGCTAAGATCTATCGAGACCCGGAAGTCCGGTGCGACAATCGGCACCGGAGCAAAACCAAGTCTAACCGGGTTTGCCTAGAATTGCAATTCCAAGACGTTAGGAGGTATCAAGACCATGAATCTTCGTCCACTGGGCGACCGCATTGTCGTCAAGCCAATCGAGAAGGAAGCCACCACCCCATCCGGTATCGTTCTTCCCGAATCCGCCAAGGAAAAGCCGCAGGAGGGTAAGGTTGTTGCAGCCGGGCCCGGCGCTCGCAACGACAAGGGCGAACGGCTCCCCCTGGATGTGAAGGTCGATGATATCGTGCTCTACGCCAAGTATGCAGGTACGGAAATCAAGCTGAACGACGAGAAGTACCTGATTCTGCGCGAGAACGATGTCCTGGCTGTGGTAGAATCCTGACCCTCCCATTCATTGCAACCTCTCCCGCTATCTTAGCATCCAAGGAACTGAGTCGATTCAGAACAGAGGTTCCTGTTCTGATGAGACTCGAAGAAAAAGAGCTTTTTGCTCGCAAAATCGACAACTCGTCCCTGAACCGGGAAATCATTCCACCATCATCAGAAGAGGTAGTTAGCTATGGCTAAGCAACTTGTATTCACCGAGGACGCCAGGAAAGAGCTGAAGCGCGGCGTCGACATTTTGGCGAATGCTGTTAAGACCACCCTGGGGCCCAAAGGCCGCAACGTCGCCCTGGACAAGAAATGGGGCTCCCCCACCGTCACCCATGACGGCGTCTCGGTCGCCAAGGAGATCGAGCTGGAAGAGCCTTTCCAGAATATGGGCGCGCAGCTGCTGAAAGAAGCTGCCACCAAGACCAATGACGTAGCCGGCGACGGTACCACCACCGCTACTGTGCTGGCTCAGTCGATTGTCAACGAAGGCTTGAAGAACGTGGCTGCCGGCGCCAACCCCATGCTGCTGAAACGCGGCATCGAGAAAGGTTCCGCGGCGGTCTCCAAGGCGATTGCCGACATGGCGACGCCCATCAGCACCCATGAGCGCATCGCGGCCGTGGCTGCCATCTCTGCCCAGGATCAGGAGATCGGCGAACTCATCGCCGAGGTCATGGACAAGGTCGGCAAGGACGGCGTCATCACCGTGGAAGAGGGCAAATCCCTTGGGTTCGAAACCGAATACGTCGAGGGTATGCAGTTCGACCGCGGCTACCTGAGCCCCTACTTCATCACCAACACCGAGCGCATGGAAGCCGTCCTGGACGAGCCCTACATTCTGATCCACGACAAGAAGATCAGCGCCGCCCAGGACCTGGTGCCCGTGCTGGAGAAACTGGTCCAGCTCGGCAAACGGGATCTGCTCATCATCGCCGAGGATGTGGACGGCGAAGCGCTGGCGACCCTCGTGTTGAACAAGCTGCGTGGCGTTTTCAACGTCCTGGCCGTCAAAGCGCCCGGTTTCGGCGATCGCCGCAAGGCCATGCTGCAGGACATCGCCATCCTGACCGGTGGTACCGTCATCACCGAGGAGCTGGGCCGCAAGCTGGATAGCGTGACCATCGCCGATCTGGGTCGTGCCGATCGCGTCATCTCCACCAAGGATGAGACCACCATCGTGGGCGGCCGCGGCGACGATGAGGCCATTCAGGGCCGCATCAACCAGATCCGGGTCGAGATCGAGAACAGCACCAGCGATTACGACCGCGAGAAGCTGCAGGAGCGGTTGGCCAAGCTGGCCGGTGGTGTCGCCATCATCCGCGTCGGTGCCGGGACCGAGGTCGAACTGAAGGAGAAGAAGCACCGCGTCGAGGATGCTCTGAGTGCCACCCGTGCCGCCGTCGAAGAGGGTATTGTGCCCGGTGGTGGCGTGGCCCTGATCGCGGCAGCCAAAGCGCTGGATGACATCGAGAAAGAGACCGAAGGCGATGTGCGGACCGGCGTGCGTATTCTGCGCCGGGCCCTGGAAGAGCCCATGCGCTGGATTGCCCAGAACGCCGGCTACGATGGCGCCGTCATCGTGGAAGAGGTGCGCCGCCGCAACGGCGAGAACGAAGGCATCGGCTTCGACGTCATGCGCGAAGAGTATGTCAACATGCTCGAGGCCGGCATCATCGACCCCGCCAAGGTGACCCGCAGCGCCGTCGAGAACGCCGCTTCCATCGCCGCCATGATCCTCACCACCGAGGCCCTTATCACCGACATCCCCGAGAAAGAGCCCGCCACACCCGGTGGTGCCGGTATGGGCAGCGGCATGGACTTCTAAACCGCAATTGCCTCCTTGTGGCATCAACAGCCCCTGGACCGAAATGGCCAGGGGCTGTTTCTTTAGCCCAGTACAATCCCACAGACCGAGACCACCGAAGTATTATGTTCGTCAGCCGGGCAGATAGCATAGCCGGCCCTTTCACCTTCGGCCGCCTCCACCGTTTGCAGAGTGAGATAGAAGGGTGCCACGCCACAGACATTGGTGCGATCGCGCTCCCGATAGATGATCTGCCAAAAGCCGGGACCGTCACCGGCCGCCAGTCGCTCGATGAGCGCGTCATCCAGAGCCCTTAGGTCCGCTCTCTCGATAATGCCGACCGGTTTCGTGCCGAAGACAGGGCCGATGTGCGCCAGATCGCCGGAGGCCACCACCAGGGCCCTTCGATCCTCGACGAGGGGACGCAGCTCGCCCAGCAAGGTATTCAGTAGAGGATCCTCGGCCGGATTCCCTCCATTCTCGATAAAGGGGTGGAAAGAGCCAACCAGGATGGGAAGCAGTTCGACCGGCTTACCCTGCCGCATGTGGTGCAGCCAGGTGACAACCAGTTCGATGGAGTGTTCCCGGCGGTGGTAGAGTTCGCCCGCGAAGACCTGCTCCGGGCCAAGCCGCGCCGCCAGTTGGTCGACCAGGGTTTGCTCGGTGGGCAGCACCCCGTAGGGGGTGGCATAGTGCTGACGGGTGAGGGTGACCTGATTGAAGCCACCAAAATGGTCGGTAGCGAGAACGATGACCAGCTCTGCTTCGCGGGCAATGGTTTCGGCCCGCTTCCAGACCCGCGCGTAGACGTGGCCCCCGCGCTGATAGTCGATGTGAGGACTGAGAACCGCCTTGCCGTGCGCAGGCAGAGGAACGATCTCGGTCACATCTTGCAGATAGCCGTTGAGCAGAGCACGTAGAGCCTCGGGTTCCTCGGGATAGCCGTTGCCCGCGAGTGCGGGCTTACGGTAGGGCGCGCTACGATATGCTTCCAGCGCCTTTTGCATGGCTTCCCGGGAACGCTCGTTCTCCAGAAACAGGGATTCGTCCAGGGCCTGGATGAACTGTTCGATGACATCCCTGTCGACGCGTAGTCCGTAGCGCACGGTGAGCGCGGCGTGAATGGCCGCGGCGTCGTGTTCACCGTCGCACAGCATGAGGGCGGGACCCAGCGCCTGGGGCAGGATCATGTATCGGTCGGACAGATCCAGCGGGTCGCGCAGGAACAGGGAGGGGCGGCCCTGATGCACTGTGGGTTTGATATCGAGAGGGCGGAGTTTGGGCAACCGGGATGTGCTCATGTTTGCAGTTTAGCAAAGACTGGGGGCGATGGCGAGTTTACCGATCGGCCAAATGCAATACTCGGGCGCTCGCAGTTCGGCCAGACCCGTTGCAGTTTCCGCATCCGGCAGATACCTGTTCGCGGCCGGATCGGCAGCTGCTGCCAGAGGGCCTTTTCCACAAAAAATCGGGCGAGACCGCGAGGGCCTCGCCCGTGAAGGGGAACAGGTGTGTAGGGGAAGAGGGTTATTTGCTGATGCTCAATGCACCGGGTGTGGTGAGGGGCAAGATCTTGCCCGAGGCATCGGTGAGGATGGGGAGGACCAACTGCACGGGGCTCTGGCCGTCGACCTGGATGTAAGCCAGGGTGCCCTGGCCGCTGGCGCCGTCACCGCCGAAGCAGTAGGCAGCAGCAGCGTTACCGTCTTGCAGAGCGGCGCAGGTACCGGCCTCGGCGAGGAAGGGAGCCACCTCGACCGAGCGCACCGCCACCGGCATACCACTGTCATCCACCAGGCTGAGCTGGAAGGCGGCGATGTTGCGTCCGACCGCCATCAGGGGATAACGCATGGAACCGTCGGCCTGGAGTTCGCCCTGGCCCAGCCAAACCTGGGTGAGAGCAAGGGCCGGGTCCAGAGGCAGGGCAGTGCTGTCGGCCTGCATCTTCAGGGCGGAGCCGGCTGCAGCCATACCGGCTGCCTGCTGGCCACATGCCTCGCCCCAGTGACCGGCAACGGTCATCACGTCGACGATGTCGATAAGCGTGCTGTTGTCCAGGTCGGCTCGGGGGTCGTAGTCGGGGTCACCGCTCTGGCTGCCCCAGCGGGCCGCCACGTACATGACGTCCGACACGTCCACATCGCAGTCATCGTCCATGTCGCCGGTCAGTGCGGCCTGGTTGTTGACGACGATGCTGCCATCCTGCGTGGCCACGGACACGGGAGCGCCTGTGCTATCGGTGGCCGAGGCGCCGGCGAAGGCTACGGCCGAGTTGCCGGCATTCTGCAGGGAGAAGGTGACCACGGCCAGCACACCGCTACCGGAGGGACCGCTGCCGGCACCGAAGCTGAAGGCGCCAAACTTGACCGTGCCGGAGGCATTGTCGACTACCGGCCCGACCAGCGACACGGTGCGGCCGGTGCTGCCCAGGAAGCCGTCCAGGGTGACGTCGGTGACATTCACGACCGCCGGGTCGAAAGTCAGGCTGACTTCGAAGCCGCCCAGGTCGGTGGCATTGTCGGCCATCAGGTTCAGGCTCAGGCTGCCGCCGACGGCGCCCTGGGCTGCCGCGGGATCCAAGCGGAAGGTCAGTCCGCCGGCGTTCGGGTTGGGGGTAGGGTTACCGGGGTTGCCGGGATTACCGGGGTTGCCGCCGCCGGGCTGGGTCTCGATGCTGTTGGCGATCAGGTTGCCGGCTGCATCATAGTAGCCCTCGGCCTTGACATAGGCACCTACCTGCAGGGGGCCGTATTGCTGCTCGAAGCGGGTGAATGCGTCGGCCTGGACCGTCTGGCCGCCGATAATCCACTGGCCGATGAAGCCACCGGCAGGCATGGCATCCACGTTGCCGAAGATCTGCCACTCGTTGGGATGGGTCGGCTCGGGCGTGGGGTTGGGGTTGCCGGGGTTGTCCGGATCCGGCGTGGGGCTGGGATTACCGGGGTTGCCGCCGCCGGGCTGGGTCTCGATGCTGTTGGCGATCAGGTTGCCG
>RFJM01000413.1 GCA_003694905.1 Caldilineae bacterium | reverse complement strand
ATGAACACGATGCACGGCGAGTGCTTCTTGGCCTGATCGAACAGGTCGCGTACCCGGCTGGCGCCCACCCCCACGAACATCTCCACGAACTCCGAGCCTGAGATGGAGAAGAAAGGCACGCCTGCCTCGCCGGCCACCGCCTTGGCCATGAGGGTCTTGCCCGTACCGGGATGGCCGACCATGAGCACGCCTTTGGGGATGCGCGCGCCCAGTGAGGCAAACTTCTGCGGCTCGCGCAGGAATTCGACGACTTCGGCCAGTTCCTGCTTGGCCTCGTCACAGCCCGCGACGTCATCGAAGGTGACGGTGGGCTTGTCGCCGGAGATCATGCGCGCCTTGCTCTTGCCAAAACTCATGGCCTGGCTGTTGGAGCCCTGCGCCTGGCGCATCAGCAAGAAGAGCAGCACGCCCACGAACAGAAGGGGTCCAACGCTCCCCAGCAGGGTCAGCCAGTTGTTGGACTGACCCGAGGAGTCGATGGTGATCTCCACCCCGCGCAGTTGCTCGGGGGTGACCCCCAGCGCGGCCAGCGTCTCCAGAAGACTGGCGGCTTCGTCCTTGCGCGAGCGCCTGACCTCATTGGTGGCCAGTGTCACGCGCAGATCATCGCCGCTCACCACGATGGAATCTACATTCCCCTTCTGAATGGCCTCGGCCACGGCCGTGATATCCATTTCCTGCGGGCGTTGATCGCTCGAAGGGAAAACACTCAAGAATAAAGCCGCCGCTGCGACTGCTATAAGAAGGTATACGAATAGGTTTCGTGACCAGTTGAACTTCACTCATGCCTCCAGGTCCGGCGAAACGCCGGAGTCCGGTTGTTAGCTTGTAACTGCGACCGCTCAACCGGAACAAAATTCCATCTGTTGCACGGCGAACTGTCGCTCTTTTCGACAGTGTTATTATAACAGAGGTTTCTTACAAAGACCATGACGAACGTCAGCCCGAAGGGATCTGCGGCCGGGCCCACCGGTGACACGGGCTGTGGGCCCGCAAGGCGCAGCTGGTTGCCGCCAGTATGCCAGGGTTTACCAGATCTTGCCGGAAGGTGCATTCCTATCTGCCGGGTTTAGTCGTCGTCATCCGCGCCGGGATCTTCCTGTCGCCGAGTCATAGTCTGCAGAACAGACCTCAAGCCGTCGAAGGCCAGCTCGCCCCAGGGGATCTCGTCCAGCGAGAACCAGCGCACCTCGGATACGTCGTCCCCATGGGCAAGGTCGCCGCCCCGCACTTGCGCCTGAAAGAGGAGGAAAACGCCCTGCTTTTGCGGGTCCGCCAGCGGAAAGATATCGACCACGCGGCCCACATTCACCTCCAGGCCGGTCTCCTCCTTGACCTCGCGCGCCAGGGCGGCACGGGGCTGTTCATCGTATTCGACGAAGCCGGAAGGTACCGCCCAATAGCCGATGCGCGGGATCACCGCCCGGCGTATCAGGAGAATGCATCCAGCCTCGATAATCAGCGCGCCTACGGCCAGTTTGGGATCTCGGAAACGGACGTAGCCGCAGTTCGGACAGTACTGTCGCTCGCGACCGAAGCGTGGGCCGGTTTCGAGCCTGTGGGCGCAGCGAGGACAGTAGATGAAAACGTCGCGGTCCATGGTGCAGCCTGTGCGCAGATACCCGCTGGCGTCAAGCCTCCACGGCCTGGCGAACGGCCCGGATGTTGCCCAGCGGCGCGGTGACCGGTGTCACGCAACCGGTGCCCAGGATAAAGCCCCGGCCATCCGTCTGGGCCAGCGCGTCGGCCGCCTCGGCCCGCACGTCATCGGGAGTGCCGCGTAACATCGTATCCCACTGCCGTAGACCACCCACCAGCGCTCCGGAGAACCGCTCCCTCGCCGCTGCCAGGGACACCTCGCTCTCGCGATCGTGCCAGTTGATGGCGGGTACCGGGTAATCGACCACCAGCTCGAAATAGGCATCCGCGCCGTGGAGATGGAGCAGGTTGAACCAGTACAGTTCGCGCGCCGCCTCCAGAATCCGCAGATCATACGGCCGGCCAAAGGTTTTGTACTCCTCCGCGGTCAGCTCGTAGGGCGTGGCCAGTTGCAGGGCGAAGAATATGCCGGCCACGCCGGTGTGACGCATAGCCTCCAGAAAGCGCAGGGTGGTTTCTGTGATCACTTCCAGCGCATGGATCACCGCGTCGGGGTGCCGCCTGATCTCGGCGAGGATGCGGTCTTTGCCTGCCAGGTACTTGACCTGCGCCGTAGGACTGAAAACCGTCTGGATGAAAGGTGTGCCCTTGGGCAACCCCTCCCCGACCAGTTCCAGACATCGAATCTGGGCGCCCAGGCGGCCGGCCGTGGGGTCTTGCGGCTGCAAGGCATACCAGTCCGCCTCGTTCTGGATCGGATGTAACGTGTACTCGCGATTGCCTTCGTTGTTGCCCACCCAGCGCGAGCGGGCACCCCAGCCCGAGACACAGAAGCCCGAATCGGGGCTGACCTTGACGAAATCCCAGTCGAACTGCTCTTGCCAGGCGATGGTCGAGCGGGCCAGTTCCACAGGATCCTGGTCGTCACCGGGCCAGTGTCGCCACAGAGCCACTCCGGGTCTATCTGCCCGCTCTCCGTGCATCAGGCGTTCCAGGCGTTCTCGTTTGGACAGGGTCATGAACTCATGCCTCCAGAAGTGTCAGCGTAAGGTGTTATCGTTGCCATGAGGCAATGATACCAGCATCCGTCCAAGCTCCCAAGCGCAGGGCCACTTCGCCTCCCGGGGGAGCCCGGCCAAGCTCACACAGAGCGCGCCCCGAGAGCGGAAGCAACTGACTCGCCACGCTTCTCCTTCCGCTCAGATGCCCCACGGGCCCTGGTAGCCTCGCTCAAGAAACTCGATCTCCTCCGACACTTGCCTCTCCTGCTGCTTGAGCGACTGCTCCAGCTTTTCGAGACGTCGTGTCACCTCCTCCAGTTTCTCCATGGTTATGTCGTGCAAAACGTTGTGACGCAGATCCTCGTGCTCTTTGTCGACGACACGCTGGCCGTTGCGGGAGTGGACGCGGCCCGGCACGCCCACGACCACCGAGTTGTCGGGAATGTCCTTGACCACCACCGAATTCGCACCGATGCGGGTGTAATCGCCGATGGTTACCGGTCCCAGGATCTTTGCTCCCGCGCCAACCACCACATGATTGCCCAACGTAGGATGTCGCTTCTCCTTCCGCCAGCTCACCCCGCCCAGAGTCACGCCGTGGTAGAGGGTGACATCTTCGCCGATCTCGGCCGTCTCGCCGATGACGACACCCATGCCGTGGTCGATAAACAAGCCGGGTCCGATCGTGGCGCCGGGGTGGATCTCGATACCCGTCAGCCAGCGGCCCCAATGGGAGATGAGCCGGCCGATGAGATACATGCGGTGCGTCCAGAACCAGTGCGCGACGCGGTAGATCCAGATGGCATGCAAGCCCGGATAGCAAAGCAACACTTCCAGCACCGTACGCGAGGCCGGGTCTCGTTGGAAAACCGCTCGTATGTCGCGGCGTAGTGTTTCCAGCATGAGGCGCCTCCTGAAAGCGCCGGCCGCCCACCGTGTGGCAGGCGACCGGCACAGGATCAGTCGCGCAGATCCGCGAACAAAGCTGTGCTGAGATAGCGCTCACCGTTGGACGGGATGACCACCACGATGAGCTTGCCAGCGTTCTCAGGCCGGTGTGCCACTTCCAGCGCGGCATGCAGGGCGGCTCCCGAGGAAATCCCCACCAGGATACCCTCCTCCCGTGCCGCCTGCCTGGCCCGGGCAAAGGCATCCTCGTTGCTCACCGTGATCACCTCGTCGATGATATCGCGGTTCAACACCTGCGGGATGAAACCCGCGCCGATGCCCTGGATCTTGTGCGGGCCGGGCGCCCCGCCCGACAGCACCGGCGAGTCCTTGGGCTCGACGGCGATCATCTTTACCTCGGGCTTGCGGGCCTTCAACACCTCACCCACGCCTGTGATGGTGCCGCCCGTGCCCACGCCCGCCACGACAATGTCTACCTGTCCGGCGGTATCGCGCCAGATCTCTTCGGCCGTCGTACGCCGGTGGATCTCCGGGTTGGCGGGGTTCTTGAACTGCTGGGGAATGAAATAGCGCGAGTCCTGGGCCGCAAGCTCTTCCGCCTTGCGGATGGCACCTTTCATCCCTTCGCTCCCGGGTGTGAGGATCAGCTCGGCCCCGTAGGCCTTGAGCAGTATGCGCCGCTCCATACTCATGGTGTCGGGCATGACCAGTGTGCAGCGATAACCCTTGGCGGCCGCCACAAAGGCCAGGGCAATGCCGGTGTTGCCGCTGGTCGGCTCGAGGATGATGGTCTCGGGTGTGAGCAGGCCCGCTTCTTCTGCGGCTTCGATCATGCTCAGGCCGATGCGGTCTTTGACGCTTCCGGCCGGATTGTAGAACTCGAGCTTGGCGACGACCTGGGCGGCAGCGCCTTGGGCCATGCGATTGATGCGGACAAGGGGTGTGTTGCCGACGAGCTCGGCGATGTTGTTGGCGATGCGGGTTTCCGTTGTGACTGTTGACATGATGACGACTCCGGGGTGAAATAAGAAAGGACTCATTACATCGCGAGGATGCAATGAGTCCTGGATTGGCAGATTGAACGGTTGGTCTGGCAGGGGATCGTCCTTGCAGGACGAGGACAACCTCGTTGCTGCCCGTAATTGCTCAGAATATGCAAGCACGCTCCGACTCATTGCATCGTGCACGCGGAAGCCGGCCCCGAGCGCTCAAAGCGCTCAGACAGCGACTTCCGCTAGAGACAGATGCAAATCAGGGGCGTGCAATGCATAGATGACGATAGCCTGCGTTTGTGGATTCGTGGCAATCATACGCGGGTCTGGAAGCTGTGTCAAGTATGAGGCCGGGGCGGGTGCGTCCCAGGAT
>RFJM01000412.1 GCA_003694905.1 Caldilineae bacterium | reverse complement strand
GCCGTAGAAGGTCACGGGCTCAGGTGTGGGCGTCGGCGTCACCTCCACAACCTTTTCCACTTCCTTGACGACTTCCTTGGTGACCTCGACTTCCTTGATGACTTCCTTGGTCACTTCGACCGTGACCTGAACCTCTTTGACGACCTCTACCGGTTGAGCCGGTGCTGCCTGGCACGCTACCAGCAGAAGGAACGCAAAGACGGTTACGAGGCTGATCACAAGCCACTTGCTGCGAAACATAGACGTTTTTCCTCCACGCTAAAGGGTTAAGGTAAGGAGCATTGACGGGAATCGAGCCGCATCGTCAGTGCCTTCTCCGATTCCGGGACTGTAGACGAAACAACGCTGTCGCGAACGGGCATCACCTCCTTGTGCCAAAACGGAGAGAAGCGAATGACGCTGATATAGGTAGAAAAACGGACAGGGGCAACTCTGAGGCAATATGCCGGGAGTTAGACCTGTCTTCACGCGGAAGTAGCCCGACAGCATCAAACGTCCGAACCGATCGAAACGATCAGTCGGTTCTCGTCAGGCTAATCCTCACATATATAGAGCCTACCAGAAAACCTGTTAGAAACCCGTTAAGAAGCCGTTAAGAAGCTGTCAGATTTTCCAGAGGTTGCCCCTTGTATCCTGCTACGTCGCGCAACAGCTCCTGCGCCGACCGCCAGCCCGTCTCGCTGGCGCTACCGGCCATAGCTGCCAGCTCCCGGATGCGTGCCTGCCCCTCCAGCGCCTGCAGTCGTGTCACCGTGCGCTGGCCTTCAACACCTTTGGTCACGGCCAGATGGTGATCGCCATAGGCCGCGATCTGCGGCAGATGGGTCACGCACAGAACCTGATGGCTGGCCGAGAGATCGTAGAGCTTCTTGCCCACAATGGCTCCCACGCGGCCGCCGATGCCCTGGTCGATCTCGTCGAAGATGAGGGTAGGGGTCGCGTCCGCTCGGGACAGCACGTTCTTCAGGGCCAACATCATGCGCGCGGTTTCGCCACCGCTGGCAACCTTGACCAGAGGGCGCAACGGCTCACCCGGGTTGGCCGATACCAGGAATTCGACACGGTCGATGCCCGTACTGTCGAAGGCCAGTCGCTCCTCGCCTACAAAGCAGCCCTGGGGATCCGGCTCCTGCCCGATCTCCACACGAAAGCGGGTGCCACCCATGCGCAGGTCCTCGAGCTCCTGCTCGATGGCTTCTGCCAGCCTGCCCGCCGCCTGCTGCCGCGCCTGCGAGAGAGCCGCCGCCTCGCGCCCCAGTTCGTGCAGCAGCCGGTCCTCCTCCGCCACCAGGTGCTCGGTGCGCGTCTCGCTCTGTGCAAGCAGTTCCAGCTTTGAGCGCGCCTCCTCGCCATAGGCCAGAATTTCTTCGATGGTGTCTCCGTACTTTCTCTTGAGCTGGAAGATCAGGTCGAGGCGTTCTTCCACCTCCGCAAGCCGTTCGGGGTCATAGGCGATCTGCTCGCCGTACTGATTGAGGGCCCGCGCCACCTCGTCCAGCCCTTCCCCCAGCCCCTCCAACTGCTCGAGCAGAGATTGTAGCTCGGGGTCCACGCGTACGAGGCGGGCCAGCAAAGCGATGGCTTCTCCCAACTGGTCCTGGAGGGAGGGCAGTTCGGGATTGCCCTCGGCCAGCAGGGCATAGATGGCCGCCGATTGGGTGGCCAGCGTTTCGGCGTTGGCCAGGCGACGCCGCTCGCTCTCCAGGGCTTCGTCCTCACCGGGTTGTAAACCAGCCGCGTCGATTTCCCCAACCTGATAGCTAAGCAGATCGATCTGCCTGGCGATATCGCGTGCGTTCTGCTGCAAGACGGCCAGCTCATTGCGCACCGTGCGCAGGGCCGCCACCAGCTCGGCCACCCGCGTCCGCTGCGACTCCAGCCCGGCGAAGCGGTCCAGCAGGAACAGATGCTCGCGCACGCGCAGCAGCGATAGATGCTGGCCCTGACCATGGATATCCACCAGCCGTCCGCCGATCTCGGCCAACAGGGCCTGCGATACTGCCCGGCCGTTGATGCGCGCCACACTGCGCCCTTCCCTACGCACCTCCCTTGCCAGGATCAGCAGCCCCTCTTCCCCGTCCAGTCCCTCTTCCTCCAGCCTCTTTTGGATGTTCTCGGCTATCTCTCCTGATAGCTCGAAAATCCCTTCGATACTGGCCCGGTCTTCGCCGGCACGCACCATCTCCTGACTCGAGCGGGCACCCAGCAACAGTTCGATGGCGTCGATGATGATCGATTTGCCCGCGCCTGTCTCGCCCGTGAGGACGTTGAAGCCGGGGTGGAAGCGGACGTGCAGATCGTCGATTATGGCGAAGTTGCGAACACGCAATTCGGAGAGCATGATACTGGTGGGGGCAAGGCTTTCGCCGGAGGGAAATCAGGAGGCGTAGCGCAAACGCGCAAACATGGCGCTGGCCGCCATAATCACGAATAATATGGTACCCAAACCGCCGCCCAGAACAAAACCGCCCACGAGGGCAATCAACGCGGCAACTATGACAGCGATGCCCGTGGCGATGATGTTGAAATGGCGCGCGCGTTTGCGTCCGGCCGCGCGCCACGGGATCTCGCTGAGCCCACCGCCGACCGCCGAGCCCAGGAAGAAGGCCGCTATCAGGCCGAAGAAGCCCGGCAGGAAGGAGCCCACCAACACCGCGACAAGCCCCATCACCACCCCCGCCACGGCGGCGCCGGCGTAGCCCATCGCCTGATTCGAAGTCGTGGCCGTATAGAACTTGTCCTGCTGCGCGCGCACACACTCACGGCAGCGGTAGCCCACCGGTGTCAACACCGCGCATTCGGTGCAGATGGGCTTGTTGCACTTGTTACAGCGGAGATAGGTCTCGCGCTGGGGATGGTTGGCGCAAAACAGCGCCTGTTCCGCGGCTACCTGCTCGTGCTGATGATCACCACGCTCCGCCAGCAGCGCCAGTGCTGCCTTCGCCTCTTCGTTGGCGGGATCCGCGGCCAGCACACGCTCGAGCATGCGCCGCTTTTCTCCCACATCCTCGCTCAGACCCGCCAGGGCCAGCAGGGCATCGGCGTCGTCGGGCTGCAACTCCAGGGCTTCATGCAGCAGCCGCACGGCTTCTTGCCGGTCTCCGGCCAGCGCGGCGGCCCGTGCGGACTTGATCAGATTGGCGACGTTCGAAGTTTCCATGAATAGAATCCATCAGAAGGAATAGGCTGCAAAGCATAATGATAGCACATCGGTTTCTCTTGCCCCAGTCATGCAGACCATTGCAGGCGTTCCATGAGCGTCCGGTAGAAATGGCTGGGCTCGTGGAAACGTATGAAGCGGGCCAGGTGCGGACTGCTGGTGACCACGACTCTATCACCATCCTGCAAATCGATCAGGAATTGCCCATCCACAGTGAGAATGGCCGCGTGATCGGTCCGCACGTGCATGGTCACCACCGCGCCACGGTCCAGCACCAGTGGTCGGGCCAGGCTGAGGTGGGGAGCAATCGGGAGCAGGAGGATATTACGCAGTTCGGGCGGCAGGATGGGACCACCCGCGGCCAGAGCATAGGCCGTTGAGCCCGTGGCCGTGCTGACGATGAGTCCATCGGCCACGTAGGTGGTGACATAAGCCGAATCCACTTCGGTGCTGATGCGCACTACCCGCGCCAGACTGCCGCGACTCACCACCACATCGTTCAGCGCCTCGTAGCGTTGCTCGATCATCTGGCTATCACGCCAGGTCTCCACCATCAGCATCAATCGGCTCTCGATGCGGTAATCCCGCCGCAACATCTGCGCCAGGCGCATCTCCCATTCGTCCACGCTCACCTCTGCCAAAAAACCAAGCCGCCCCAGATTGATACCCAGGATGGGCACCTCGTAACTGGCCGCCACCCGTGCCGTCCGCAACAGCGTGCCATCGCCACCCAGGGCCACCAGCACATCCAGGTTCGGCAACTGCCGCTGGATTCGCTCCGGCTCCCAACTCGAGCCCGACCATACCCCCACCTTCCGCGCCCGCAGCCAGTCTCCGATCTCACGGGCCAGCGTCAAGGAGTCGGGGATCTTGGGGTGATGTAGAATGCCAACGCGCATGGGCTAACCGTGGTCGCTCAGGCAGATGCCAGGAGTTCTTGCAGAACGGCTCTTGCCTCCTGCGGCGAGATACGCCGGGTCTCGCAGCCGGCAGCCGTCAGTCGCTCCTCGGTCGCCTTAGGGATGGTGAGTTCGCTGCCCAGGAGTAGCACGCGCCGCGCCCGCATCGCCTCTTCGAGCGAGTCACCTACCTCCGGCCCGGCCTGGGCTACATAACGCAGCAACAATAGATAGGTCTCTCGCTCGTCCGGCATGGCCCCGACATAGAGATAGAGATCACTCGTTTTCTCGGGAAGCTCGCCTTCGCTCAGCGCAGGCGTTTCGGGGGCAAAATGGACCCACACGATGCGACTTCCGTCGATACGCACCTCCGCCCGAACGCCCAGCCCTTCCGGCTCGATGACATACACGCCGCCACCCAGGGGAGCAAAGTCGCAGACGAAGGGCCCGTACTCCGGCTTCTCGCCGGCCAGGCGCACCATGCCCGACCAGCCGGCCGTAGAAATGCGCACCGGCAGACCCGCCTTGCCCTCGACCCGCACGCGGATGATGCCATAGCCCGGACCCGGCCCTCCATCCTCGATGGTGTACGTCCAGGCGCCCTCCTCGGCGGCAGCTTGGGGCGCGACGAGGGTCACCTCTACCTCCTCGCCCGGATCAAGTTGCACCGTCTCACGCACATCCCCATGCGGGGTGAAGAGAATAAGCCGGTACTCGCCGGGCACCAGTCCCTCGAAGCGGAATGCCTCGCTCTCGTCCAGATGAGCGGCCATCTCCAGGTCCTCAGGTCCACGCAGGACCACATCCAGCCCCCGGCCTCCGGGCGCGGTGCCGAAGACGACGCCCGTTTCGGGTCCTGCTGCCGGCACGGTGAAATTGGCCGTGCGCTGATTGAGGCCGTTCATTTCCAGGCCGCTGCGTCGGGCATCGGTGCCGGGGATGCTGAGACTGTACACCCCCGCGGGCAAGCGCTCGAAGGCATACATCTCATCCGGACCGATCAGATACACCGATTCGCCCTCGGGCCCGCGCAAGACAATGGTATATCCTTCGCCGTTGGTGACCCTGCCCGAGATACGACTGCGGCGGGGTTCGGGCTCCTCCGGCAGGGTGAAATTGGCCGTGCGCCGGTTGCTGCCGTCCATCTCCAGGCCGCTGCGACGAGCATCGGTACCGGGGATACGCAGGCTGTAGGTACCCGCAGGCAGTCCCTCGAAGCGGTAGGTGTTGTCGGCCGCAATGACCTGGCTCCGCTCCAGCGCGTCGCTGCTCAGTACGATGGTCAGGCCGGCGCCGTTCACAACCGTACCCGCGATGACACTTTCGGCCTTTTCCGCCAGCGGCCGGAAAGTCACAAAGAGGATGCGCGCGGGATCCACATCCACATCCGTGGACACACCGATCTCGGCCGGGGCAATGGTATAGCGGCCGCCACCCAGGGGTGCGAACTCCAGCGCGTAGGGCCCGTACTCGGGCTTGCTCCCCGTCTCGCGCACGATGCCCTCCCAGCCGTCGGTGCTGATGCGCACAGGCAGGCCGATCTTGCCCTCCACACTCACCCGCACCACCCCGAAGCCGGGCGACGGGCCCACATCCTCCACCGAGACGTCCCAGCGGCCGGGCAGGGGCTCTTCTTCCGGTTCGGGTGTGGGCTCTTCCTCCTGCCCGATCTCCACCCGCAGTTGGTTCATGCCGTCCAGCCGCAAGCCGGTCTTCACCACGTCGGCCGCGGGCACCGAGAGACGGTACTCGCCCGCGGGGAGTTCCTCGAAGCGGAAGCGCCCCACCTCATCGGTCATGGTTTGGGCCGAAAGGCCGGCCGAACGTATGAATACCAGTTCATCGGGATAGCCATGTACAATCCCGGCGATGACGCTCTTCTCGATATCGCTTTCGGGTTCGGGCTGCTCTGCCTCTTGGGGGACGGGACGTGCCACTTTGGGCAGTGCGGCCAGGGCATCCACCGCCGGCAGCCGCCCGCCCGGCCAGCGCGAGGAATACCAGGCATGGCGTTCCCAACCGGCCGCGCGCAACTCGGCGTTGGCAATGAGCCAGAAAGCGGTGCAGAAATAGTAGGGCGGGGCGGCCTCGTAGGCTTCGCTCGTCCCCATCATGATGCGCGCGATCTCCACCACTTTCTGCGCGTGGATCTCGGGCGTGGTGGTGGGGTAGCGCGGATCATCCGCTTCGCCCACGATGGGGCCGTTCTCGGTGCTGAGGATGGGCAAATGGCGGCCAAGGTGTTGGTAGCACAGGTCCGCCAGCCGCCGGTAGGCCAGGAAGCAGGAAGGATCGTCGTGCACCGTATGGCCGGGGTTCATGCCCTCGCGGCGTTGCTGGTTGACGAAGGCACGCGTGCGCAGACCCCATTTGCCTCCATCCCAGGCCGCGGTGCCCAGGCTGTCATACTCGCTCTGCGAGATCTCCACCCCCCGCTGATTGACATCGTCGTAGGGATAGTCCAGGGGGTGGTTGAGATCGTAGTTGTGCACGGCCAGCCACACCGGCTGGTCGAAGAGGTAGTCTCCACCGTGCGCGATGATGCGCCCGACGAGATCCCACTTGGTGCCCACCGCCACGGCAGGCACGGCCGGATACCCCCCCACCTCCAGGATGGTTTCCATGTCGCGGATGGCGGCGCGGGCTACATAATCGATGGCATTGGGTGGTGCCTTGCCCCCCTCCCATTCGCTGTGCAACTCCGGCTCATTGTTGAACTCGAAATAGCGAACCCCGATGGAGACGTACTGCCGCACCACTTCCACCAGTTCCGGCGGAAGCACTGCTTTCTCGATATCGGTCGAGTTGGGCTGCGAGCGAAACAGGCGCACCACCGGCATGATGCCCGCGTCCAGCAACATTTCTGCCAGCGCGTAGCCGCCCTCGTGCAGCATCTTCACCCACTTGATGCCCAGACGTTGTAGTTCGGGCAACCAGCGGTCCCGCAGCTCACCAATACCCACGGCTGCGGGGTTGCCCGCGCTCCAGTGGATGCCGATACCGTTGTCTTGCGGGGGACGAGGATAGTCTTGCAGGCGCATGAGGACCTCCGTGGGGGGATAGGAGGTGGGGGAAGAAACGCAGGGATCGGTCAGGAAGGGATTTCGAGTCGTTGGCGCAGCCAGGACAGGAGCCCGGACAACGGCACCTCCTGCTGGCTGCTGTCGACCATATCGCGGACGGTGGCGACGCCTCGTGCCAGTTCGTCTTCGGCCAGGATGACGGCGTAGCGGACGCCCGCGCGGTGCGCGCTCTTGAGCTGCGACTTGAGGCTGCGCGAGCCAAAGGCCAGCAGGGCCGGGATGCCGGCGTTGCGCAGTTCGCTGGTAAGGAGGACGGCCCGTGTCTTGGCTTCGGCACCGAGATGTAGGGTCATGATTTCAGGCCGGGGCAGCGCAGGGGGTTCGATGCCCTGCGCCTTCAGGCTCAACACGATGCGCTCGATGCCGATGCCCACGCCCACGCCGGGCGTCTTAGGCCCACCAACCGACTCGACCAGCCCGTCATAGCGCCCGCCGCCACACAGGGCGTTCTGGGCGCCCAGCTCTTCGCCCCACACTTCGAAGACGGTACGCACGTAGTAGTCGAAGCCGCGCACCAGCCGGGGGTTGATGACGTACGGCAGGGCCAGGACGTCCAGGTATCCGGTCAGGCTCTCAAAATGCTCGCGACAGGTCTCGCACAGGTGATCGATGGCGCGTGGCGCCTCCTCCAGCAAGGCCAGGGTCGCCTCCTCCTTCGTGTCCAACACCCGCAGGGGGTTGACCCGTAGTCGCCGCCGGTCCACTTCCGGTAGCGTATCGTGATGGTTCTGGAAATAGGCCACCAGTTTCTCGATATAGGCCGGCCGGCAATCGGGACAGCCGATGGAGTTGAGCTGGAACTGCAGGCCCTTGAAGCCCAGTTCATGGTACAAGCTGTAGGCCAGCTGCATGATCTCCAGGTCGGCGGCCGCGTCCTCCTCGCCCAGCAGCTCGGCATTGAACTGCACATGCTGGCGGAAGCGGCCTGCCTGGGGCTTCTCATGCCGGAAGAGGGGGCCGATGGCAAACAGCTTGACGGGCCGGGGCCGCGTGTGCATCCCGTGTTCCACGTAGGCTCGCATCACACCGGCGGTGAACTCGGGCCGCAGGCTCACATTGGTGCCGTCGTGGTCCTCGAAGCTGTAGAGCTCTTTATCGAGCACAATGGCCGAGCCTTCCTGCAATCCGCGCAGGAAGAGACGCGTTGCCTCGAGGATGGGTGTATCGATCTGCTCATAGCCAAAGCGGTCGGATAACTCGACGGCTTTGCCCAGAACGAAACGCCAATAGGCGTAGTCTTCGGGGAGGATGTCGTTAAAGCCTTTGAGGGTTTGGAAGCGCATGGTTTGAGTCAGCAATGGATAGTTCAGGATTCGGTGCCGCCGAGAGCTTCGGCGCAGATGGAGCGGTAGCCGCAACGCAGGCACAGGGCCGCGTCCTCATGGCTGCGGTGGCGTTCACCGCCCTTCATGGCCCGGCGCATGTGGGCCAGGGTGGTCAGCAGGTGTTTTCGTAGTTGCGGGGTGTAGGGTATCTTGAAGGTGAACTGGGGATACTTGAGGATACCATAGGCCGGGGCCTCGCCCGTGGTGTCTTCTACCAGCAGGCAGTAGGCCGCCAACTGGAGCTTGTGCGAGTCGTAGGGGTCTGCCCAGCGCAGACGAGAGCTTTTCACTTCGACGGGGATGGTCTGGTGGCCGCTGCGTACCAGGTAGTCGGGCTTGCCGGTGAGGAGGTAGCGCTTGGAGAACAGAGGCCGCTCGCTTCGTCGCCAGTTCCCGGTGTCGACATAGATGATCTCGCCGGGGGGCAGGCCTCCGGCGCGGCGCAGTCGGCGTGCGTGAAGGAACAAGCCCAGGCCCAACAGCCAAAGGAAGAGGCCGATCAGGAGCAGGAGGGCGGGCGTCATCCCTGAACTCGAGCCTTGGCTGAGTAGGGCAGGATGATGATGGGCACGCCTTCGGGTTCCCATTCGGTGAACCATGCTGCATCCTCGGGGGCCAGTCGGATGCAGCCGCGCGAAGCCGGCGTCTCGCCCAGATCATCCCAGCCTTTGTAGTGCTTATTGCCCTGAGCATCCAGCTTGTAGGGCAGGCCGTGGATGAGATAGTTGCCGCCGCGCTCGAACAGCCACCAGCCGTGATCGGCGCGCACGCCCCCCTGACCGCGAAAAGTCCCCCAATATTCACCGACCACACCGAACCACGCGGGCGTATCCCACCCGCGCGCGGGGTCGCCGGTGCTGATCTTGAGCACGCGCTCTTCGATGCCGTTCCTCACCAGATGCATCTGTTGGTGATCCTGATCCACGATGATGTAGTCACCCTCGGGGTTCAGGCCCCTGGCCCGTGCCAGATCCTTCAGCCACTCAGCGGGCTCTGCCGGGCCGGGTGTAGGCACGGGCGTGACCGCGTTGCGCGGGCCGGGGTCGGGTGTGGACCGGCGCGCCGGGGTGGGGGTGGCCGTAGGCAGGATC
>RFJM01000411.1 GCA_003694905.1 Caldilineae bacterium | reverse complement strand
CCTTTACTCTGAGTTGATGCGAGGCGTGGTGCTGCGTTGCCGTGCTTCGGCTTACCCGGCGATGGTAGTTCCGCCTGGTGGCGGCGGCAGGCCGGGGCCGCGGATGCGGGGGCGTTCCCTGTCCCCCTTTGCAGGAGGGACCCTTACCAGCCCAGTGCACCGGCTGCAGCCGTTTAGAAACGCACCCGATCTTGGCCCTGGATTTGGAAGAAGAGTGGAGGAATGCTATAATATCTAGCTGGAGTACTAGACCTCAGCAGCTTACCAGTCTAAATCCCAACTGGCGAGAACACCCGCCACGGTATTCCAGCGGTGTTCTGGCTCTTCAAAAAGGAGAAAGTTCCGTGTCTCTAAGTTCTGCTCAGAAGCAGGCGATCATTGAGGAATACCACCTACACCCTCAGGATACGGGTTCGCCCGAAGTGCAGGTGGCTCTACTTACGACTCGTATCAATCAGCTCATCGAACACCTGAAAACCCACAAGCACGACGAGCACTCCCGCCGGGGGCTGCTCAAGCTGGTCGGCCAGCGGCGCAGGCATCTTGCCTATCTCAAGCGCAAGGATGCCCAGCGTTACCAGGAGCTAATCCAGCGTCTGGGCTTGCGGAAATAGCTCGATGAAGAGCTCTCACGAGTAGATGGGTCTTCCCGCCCATCTACTCGTTTGTTAAGACCCTCCACAATTCCATAACTCATTCCATCTTCCCACGACCACACAGCCCGATTCGAGCGCAAGGCGCAGGAATTGGAAAGTGTGCCGCACGTTGACCCCGGTTTCCAGTGCGACCCAGTTTCCAGTCCCTGACCTTGCCGATCGGGAAGGGCGAGCCTTGGTAAAGCGCTTCGCCACAATCAGGCTGTGTGGGGTGGGTATGTCAAAAAAGGAGAACCTATGACTTACCACCAATCACACCACTACGAAACCGTAGTCGGCAACACGACTATGGTACTGGAAACGGGCGACCTGGCCCGTTTTGCCGGCGGTGCCGTCACCATTCAGGTGGGAGGCGCGGTCGTGCTCGCCACCGCCACCGCTTCCAAAGCACCGCGCGAAGGCATCGACTTTTTCCCGCTTAGCGTCGACTTCGAGGAGCGCCTGTACGCGGCAGGCCGCATTCCCGGCAGCTTCTTCCGCCGCGAAGGCCGGCCCTCCACACAGGCCATCCTCACCGCTCGGCTCACCGACCGGCCCCTGCGTCCCCTCTTTCCCCAGGGTTTTCGCAACGACGTCCAGATTATCTGCACAGCTCTGAGCGCAGACGAGGAGAATCCCCTGGATATCCTCTCCATCAACGCGGCCTCGGCTGCTCTTATGATCTCGGACATTCCCTGGGAAGGCCCGGTGGGTGCCGTGCGGGTCGGCTACATCGACGATCAGTTTGTCATCAACCCCACCTTTGCCGAGATCGAGAACAGCCTGCTCGATCTGCGCATGGCCGGCACCGAAGATGGCATCCTCATGGTCGAAGCGGGTGCCCACGAGCTTCCCGAACACATCGTCTTGCAGGCCTTACAGGTCGGGCACGAAGCCATCCAGCCTATCATTGCCCTGCAAAAACGTATGCGCGAGGAACTGGGCAAGGATAAGATCGAGGTGGTGCTGGCGGAAACAAACGAAGAACTGGTCGAGGCTGTGAGGGCTTTTGTCGGCGAGCGCCTGACGGAGATCGTGAGTACCGGGTTGCTGAAAGAAGAGCGCCGCGAGGCCCTCGAAGGGCTTCTAAACGAAATGCTGGAACACTTCGGCGACGAAGAGTACGACCCCGCGGAACTCAAGAGCGCTTTCGAGGACCTGCTCAAGAAAACCGTCCGCCAGCGCATCCTGGAAGCCGGCGAGCGACCGGATGGCCGCGATCCGCAGACCATCAGGCCTATTTCGTGCGCCGTGGGCGTGCTCCCGCGCACGCACGGTTCCGGCCTCTTTACCCGCGGCGAGACCCAGGTACTTACCATCGCCACGCTCGGCACCCCCCGCGATGCCCAAACCCTCGACAATCTCTCGCCCGAAGACACAAAGCGCTACATCCACCACTACAACTTCCCGCCCTTTTCTACGGGCGAGACCTGGCCTATGCGCGGCCCGAAACGCCGCGAAATCGGTCACGGTGCCCTGGCCGAGCGTGCCCTGCTCCCCGTCATCCCCGACCAGGATTCCTTCCCCTACACCCTGCGTCTCGTCTCCGAGTGCCTGGCCTCCAACGGCTCCACCTCGATGGCGTCGGTGTGCGGCAGCACTCTGGCCCTGATGGATGCCGGTGTACCCATCTCGGCGCCGGTGGCAGGTATCGCCATGGGCCTCATCTCCGAAGGGGATGTGACCCAGCCTGATAGCCGCTACGTGGTCCTTTCTGACATCCAGGGGATGGAAGATCACCTGGGAGACATGGACTTCAAGGTGGCGGGTACCAAAGCTGGGATCACGGCCTTGCAGATGGATATCAAGATCAAGGGCCTGAGCTACGAACTGCTGGAGAGGGCCCTCGAACAGGCTCGCGAAGGCCGTCTGTTCATCCTGGAAAGGATGCTGGAGGTGATTCCCGAGCCTCGCGATCACCTGTCTATCTACGCACCGCGCATCATCACCACGCACATCGACACCGAGAAGATCGGCAAGATCATCGGTCCGGGTGGCAAGACTATCCGCGCCCTGCAAAGCGAGTACGACGTCAAGATCGACATCGAAGAGGATGGCACAGTCTACGTCGCCGGTGGTGTCGGCGCCGAAAAGGCGCTGGAGGTCATCCAGCACATGACCGAAGAGGCCAAGATCGGTCAGATCTACACCGGTCGCGTCACCCGCATTGAACCCTACGGTGTATTCGTGGAGATACTGCCTGGTGTCGACGGCATGGTCCACATCTCGCAACTGGCCGACTACCGGGTGGCCAATGTGGAAGATGTGGTCAAGCTGGGGGATGAGATCATGGTCATGGTGATCGACATCGACTCGGAGAACGGCAAGATCCGGCTTAGCCGCCAGGCCGTGTTGGAAGGCTGGAGTGCGGAAGAGGCCAAAGCTCGTGACCGCAAGGGCGGCGGTGGTGGTCGCCGCGGCGGGGGTAACCGCGGTGGCGGCAATCGCGGTGGCGGACGCCCTCCTCGCGGCAGACGCCCCGCGCCACGCCGGCACTAGTGTGTCCCTGCTGAGATGACCGACCCCTTCGCCGTCTCCGACGAACCAGAACTCACGTCATCGAGTCTTCCGCCCGATGCCCGGATCATTCGGGCGGAAGACCAGCCTGAACGCCACCAACCCGCACGAGCGGGGGAAGGCGCCTCGGGTCTGTTGGCCTGGGCGAGGGGGTGGGCCTCCTTTGTCAAAGAGACGCTGGCGACTTTGTTGCCGGCGTTGGTGGTGGCGTTGCTCGTCCACGCCTTCGTCATGCAATCCACGCGCGTGGAAAGCTACAGCATGGAGCCAACCCTCTACCAGGGCCAGCAGATCATCATCAAAAAAATCAGCTACCGCTTTCGTGCGCCGGAACGAGGTGAAATCGTGGTCTTGCACTCGCCCGAAGCCAACGGTCTGCCGTTGATCAAGCGCGTGGTGGGCCTACCCGGCGAGACCATCGCCGTCCACAACGGCCAGGTATATATCGACGGGCATCCTCTGGTGGAGCCTTACCTCCGGGTGGTGACCAAAGGCATCTATCCCGAGACGCCGATCCCTGCCGACAGCGTGTTCGTCATGGGGGACAATCGCAATCGCTCACGCGACTCGCGTGCGTTTGGACCCGTCAGCCTGGAGAGGATCACGGGGCGCGCGCTTTTGCGTTACTGGCCCCTGGGGACGCTGGGATTCGTGCGCTAGGGAGGGTCGTTCAGCTCTTCGACAGGGGGCAAGTGGGCGATCTACCGCGTAGACCGCAGTTTCAGGCCTTGTCCTCGGCCAAAGTGGGTGGGGGTTGGCCCCTTACACGGACGTAGAGGTCGTTCTCTGCCCGGACTTTCATCCCCCGATTCTGCCCTGACCGGCCTCGCCGAATCCGGGGGGATCAGCCGAATCTGTAAGCCCGTTTGGCCAGCCCGTACGCCGAATCGACGGCCATCTCTCGCGCGTCCTGCATGTCGATGATGCCGCGGACTACCATCCCGGCCAGCCAGTTGCTCTCGACCCGCCGCCAGAGATCGTGCCGTGCAGGGATCGAAGGAAAGGCTCTCGTGTCATCGTTGAATCCGACGGTGTTGTACAGCCCCGCGGTTTCGTGGACGAGATCCCGGTAGCGGATCATGCCGTTGATGCTATCGTAGAACCACCAGGGCGGGCCCAGACGCATGGCAGGATAGTGACCGGCCAGGGGGGCCAGTTCGCGGGCGTAGGTGTCTTCGTCCAGACAGAAGACAATGAAGGTGAGGCGGGGATCGTTGCCGTACTTATTCAACAGGGCGTGCAGATTGCGGGTGAATTCGGTTTCCAAGGGAATGTCGGCTCCCATGTCTTTGCCGAATCGCTCATAGATCAGGCGATTGTGTGAGCGAAACGAGCCGACGTGAAACTGCATGACCAGACCGTCTTCGATACTCATGCGCGCCATTTCCATGATCATGTGGGCGGTGAAACGCCGCGCGTCGTCGCGGGTGGCCTGGCCCTTCAGCGCGCGCTGAAAAATCGACTCGGCCTCGGCCGGGCTCAGCTCCTCTGTGTAGGCCGATTCGGCGGCGTGGTCGGTGGCCGTAGCGCCCATCTCCTTGAAGAAGGCGCGGCGCTGCTCCAGAGCCTGAATGTAAAGGCTGTAGGACGTGATGTCGATGCCGCTGACTTCCGAAAGGCGACAGACTTCCTCGCGCCAACCCGGCGTATCGATATTGACCACGCCGTCCGGCCGGAAGGTGGGCCGGATGTCGCCATGCCAGCCCGATTCCCGGATGCGCCGGTGATGCTCGAGGGTATCGGTGGCAGCATCGGTGGTCGTGAGTACCTCGATGTTGAAGCGTTCATAGAGTGCCCGCGGCCGAAACTCCGGTTGCTGCAAACAGGCTTCGATCTGGTCGTAGATGAGCTGGGCGGTTTCGCTCGTAAGCTTCTCCTCGATACCGAACACCTCCACAAACTCGCTGGCCAGCCAGACACCGGTAGGCGTGCCGCGAAAGAGATAGAAATGGTCGGCGAACAGTTGCCAGATCTTGCGGTGGTCGGTCTCCACCGGACCACCATCACGACGGGGAATGCCCAACGCCTCTAATGGGATGCCCTGCGAGTACAACATGCGGAAGACATAATGATCGGGAATGATCAGCATCTGCGTGGGGGAGCCGAAGCTGTAGTCCTCGTCGGCAAAAACGCGTGGATCGACATGACCGTGCGGGCAGATGAGTGGCAGATCCGCAATCGATTCGTACAACTCGCGAGCTACTTTGCGTTGTGCAGGCTCGGGGTCAAAGAAACGGTCGGGCGACAGATTCCATTTGGGGTAGGACATGGTGGTTGACCTCTTTTCGGCTGGGAGCAAAGGTTGACTCGACGTGGCCGTTACTATACCGCAAGCGAGGCCGTACCCAAAGCGGACTACAACGGTCGCGTGCTGCCCGTGCAAAGTTCTGCTTTCTCCGCTATCATGTGGTCTATGCGAGTGCTCGCCATTGCCCCCACGGGTTTCTTTGCCGACTACGGCTGCCACGTGCGCATCCTGGGTCAGCTACGCGCGCTGCAGGCGCTGGGCTATGAGGTCCGACTGGTGACCTATCCGGTGGGCAGCGATGTTCCGGGCCTGAGTACGGTGCGACCACCCTGGCCCTTGACCCGGAGACTCGCCGTTGGCTCCTCGTATCGCAAGCTCTTGCTGGATCTTCTGCTGGCACCCACAGCGACATGGGTTGGTCTGCGTTTCCGGCCGCAGCTTATCCACGGCTACCTGCACGAGGGAGTATTGATCGGTTGGGTGTTGGCGCGCCGGTTGGGGATCCCCCTCACTGCCGACTACCAGGGTTCATTGACCGCGGAGATGCTCGACCATCGCTTCCTCTCCCCCCGGTCTCCCATGCTGCCCCTGCTACGCAGGCTGGAACGATGGATCGACACCCGTCCCGCTGCTCTCTTCCCCTCCTCCCTGCAGGCGGCGCAACGGCTGCGTCATGTTGCCCAGGAGCGCATCCATCCCCTGGCCGACAGTGTGGATCCCGAGGTCTTCGCGCCGGCCCCGCCGGATTCGGCCCTTCGTGATCGCCTGGGTCTCGATCCAGATCGCCCGCTGGTGGTCTATCTGGGCCTGCTCGCGCCCTATCAGGGCATTGACTGGCTCCTCCACGCCATTGCCGCGCCGCCGCTACGCGGGCACAAGGCCCAGTTCCTCATCATGGGCTTTCCTCATGTGCAGCACTACCGTGGCATGGCTCGGCGCCTTGGTATTGCAGACCGCGTTCGTTTCACCGGTGCCGTGCCCTATGAACTCGCTCCCCGCTATCTTGCCCTGGGGGACATCGCCGTGGCCCCAAAGCTCAGTGCCACCGAAGGCAGCGGCAAGCTGCTGCCCTATATGAGCATGGCCCTGCCGGTGGTCGCCAGCGACATCCCCGTGCATCGCCAATACCTGGGTGATGCCGGCGTTTACGTAAGCCCGGGCGATGAACAGGCTCTGGCAGAGGCTTTGGCGGAAACCTGCCGGCGCCTGCCCGACCTGCGCCGGCGGGCCTTCGAGTTACGGCGGCGAGTGGAGGAAAAATACACCTGGCATCATGCGGCCAAGGCCATGGCCGAGGTGTTCCAGACACTGGTGGTCGAAAGGGGCACCGGCCCGGGGTGAGAGCGTCCTAGAGGGAGACGTAGGGCAGCCTCAGGGGCCACTCCTCCATGCTCAGGGCATCGGCCTGACGCCGGGCCTCTCGCCGATAGCGCTCGGCCTCCTCGGCCCGGCCGCAGGCTTTGGCAAGCACCGCCAGCAGCAAGAGGGCTCTCAGTTCTTGGCGTCCGGCTTCGATCTGCGAAGCCAGCTTCAGGCCTTCTCGGGCTACCTCCAGGGCTGCGGTGGGGTCGTTCCGGCTCAGGATCTCGGCCCGGGTGAGGAGGGCATCGGTCAGGCCGTAGCGATAGTCGATTCTCCGGCAGATTTCCAGCGCCTGGCGTATCGTCTTGGCTGCCTTGTCCACTGCTCCCATGGCCAGATAGGCCTGAGCGGTGAAGATGAGGGCGCCGGCTTCGCCCCGTTTGCTCCCGGTCTTACGTTGGAGTTTGAGCGAATCCCGGTGCAAGTCGAGGGCGGATATCGGGTCTCCCTGCAATGTGCGCAGCCGACCGAGATTGTTGAGGGCGTACGACTCGGCCGGTTGCGACGCGATTTCCCGTGCGAGCGCGAGAGAGCGCTGCAGATATCCCTCGGCTTCCTGGAAACGCCCCAAGAGCATGCACATGATGCCCATGTCGGTCAGACGCCAGGACATGCGATTGCGGTCTCCCGTTTTTTCGTGCAGAGTGTAGGCCCGGTTGTGCTGGGCAAGAGCGTTCTCGTAATCGCCCAGGTGATAGTAGACGTAGCCTCTGAACTGGGCGATGCGACTGTGCGTTTCGGCATCGGACAACCCGGCCGCGGCCGCGGCCGCGGCATCCAGGGCGGCAAGGGCCAGGCGCGGCTGACCCAAGAAGTAATGAGCGAAGCCCTTCTGTGCCCAGATCCGCGAAAGCAATGCCGGCTCGCCGATTTCTTCTGCCAGGGCGATACCCTCCAGTGCCAGGGCCACGGCCTCATGATAGACCCCATCGAGATTCAGATAGCGCAGGCGGGTGACAAGGGCCTCTGCGAGCATTGGCTTGTCGCGGGCGCGTTGTGCCACGGTTTGCAAGGCCGCGATGTCGGCATCCCGTTGTGGGAGGCGACCCTGCAGGAAGTAGATTTCGGCGCGTGTGCTCAAGACCTGACAGCGGAGGCGCTGGCAAGAGCGCCGCGAGCAGGTCGGGTCGATCTGGTCCAGCAGGATTAGCATTCGTTCGTAATAAGCTTCGGCGACCTGCCAGGCATAGAGCTTTTCGGCGCGCTCGGCCGCAGCTTCATAGTAGTGGAGTGCGTTTTCGGCGTCGCCCCCGGCGTCGAATTGCTGGGCAATGATGTCTACGGCCTGAGATCTCTGGCGAATGAGGGCCAGCGCTGCCCGCCGGTGCAGGAGCTGCCTCCGTGTCGGGCTCATGCGGGCCAGCACGACGTGGCGGGTCAGGTCGTGAATGAAAGTATAGGTGGGGCCGGTCTGGGTCAGCAATTGCCGCGCTACCAGTTCGTCCATACCCTTCGTGGCTCTGAGGTCGTCCAGCCCGGTCATCTCCCGTGCGGTGGAGAAGGCGATATCCTTGGCCAGAACGGCAGCGGCCTCCAGCATCTGCTTG
>RFJM01000410.1 GCA_003694905.1 Caldilineae bacterium | reverse complement strand
GTAGTTCGCGCGCGGGCATCGTCCATTTTCAAGGCTTGACAAAGCATTCCGGCGGGGGGGCGGCCGGGGCATGACGCCCCCCGGAAAAAGCTGCGGCCACACACAACCGGGCAAACCGGCACCGTTTCAATTTGGCAAGCGGCGCTGCTCAGGGCTGGCGGCGGCGCCAGGTTGGATTGTCTCTCCTGCCGGTTGCCCCCATCCTGAAACGCACCCCATGCCAGGGTTGAGATTGACAAACGCCCCTTGCTAATGAAATACTAATCTATCGTATACGCGTATCTTATCCGCGAGGTGTACAGTTGGACTTGGCGCGGATTGGCGCGCCGGCGGAAAGAACTGCTACCGAATTTTGCCTTATCACCAGGTATCATATAAGATACAACGTCGACTTCATAACTTCGACACGAGGATTGAGACCATGCCCCTTTACGAATACTATTGCGAGACCTGTCATCAGGGATTTGAGGTGCGCCGCTCCTTTTCCGATGAAGGTGTGCCGGCGTGTCCTAATTGCAACGGCACGGGTCGTGTGCGCCGAAAGTTCTCGGTGCCCGCGATTGTGTTCAAAGGTGCTGGCTTCTATGTGAATGATTCTCGTGGCAAGAATAGTGCGGCCAAGCCTGCCAAGGAGGCACAGGCGAAAGCAAAGGAGTCGCAGGACAAAGGCAGCGACTCGAGCAAGAGCTCGACCGGTTCGGATTGACCAATTCGGGTTGCGACAGGTGAAGGGGTAGCATCCTCGACAGGGCCGGGGTTGCGTATTGGCTCGCGGCTGCGGTATGATGTTCCCATGCAGCCAACGTTCTATAGCTCGCACGATCGTCGTCAGGGCATCCTGACGATTCTTTTTTTCGCGCTGGTGCTCGTCCTGGCGGGGTGCGGACGGCAGAATGCGGCGGCCAGTGCCGACAAGGTGAAGGCAACTGTCCCTGCGGCAAGGGCCGCGACGCCTGTTGTGCGGCCGACCGCGACACCGAAGGCGACGGCTACATCGCAGCCGAAGCTCGTCTTTCTACCCGCTCTGCGCAATCCTGCCCCGACGGCCACGCCCACGCCGACGCCTGAACCGCCGACCCCGACGCCCACCGCGACACCTTTCCCGCCCGGCCCTCCCAGCAAACTCGGCGTTTTTGTAGGCCGGAACGACCCGCAGGTCTTCCGATTGCTGCGGACCGGAAATCTGAGGGTGGTGAAAACGCTGGAATACGATCCCAATTTCGTCGGTGAAATCAAACAAGTCGATGCTGATGTCTTCGTGGTCGCGCGCTATACGCCGTTGCCGTTGCCTTCCTTCGACAACTGGGATCCTCTCGCGGCCGCAGGGGCATTTGCGGATCTCCTCCTTCCCATCGCGACGGAGCCCCGGCGTCTGGCCGCGATCGACTGCTGGGAAGCCTACAACGAACCGGTAGTGGCAAACGAAGAGGAAATGTCGAAGCTGGCAGCATTCGAGGCAGAGCGTATACGTCTGTTGGCCGAGGCAGGGGTGAAATCGTGTGTGGGGAATTTTGGCGCCGGGCAGCCCCCGCTGGAACTGTGGCCGGCCTTCTTCCCCGCCCTGGCAGCAGCCCAGGAGTACGGAGGCTATCTGGCTTTGCACGAGTATTCAGCTCCTTATCTTTGGTTTGGCACAGGCGAATATCAGAATCACCCAACAGGCAACGAAGGGGATGAAGGCTGGTTGACGCTGCGGTATCGCAAGGTATACCGCGCCTATCTGGAACCGGCCGGACTGGTCATTCCTCTGGTCATCACCGAAGCGGGCATCGACGGGTTGGTGGGAAATCGTCCGGGTCCGCCGTCGGCGCGAGGATGGCAGGAGTTTGGCGACTTCTGGCGCGGGGAAGAGGTGGTGGGGACGTCGGTTTTCGGGTTCTACATGGAGCAGCTGGCCTGGTATGATGCCGAACTGGCCAGGGATGACTACGTAATCGGCGCGGCGATTTTCGCTCTGGCCGCGCCCCAGGGTTGGACCAGCTATGAGATCGGCGGTGACTGGCTGGGGATTTTCGAGCAGTATCTGAGTGTACACCCGCCGAAATGATGCCGGGTGGGAAAATCCCCCAGCGACCTTGAGTCTGAATTGCGCCGGGCCGAGTCGCACCGGGAGCGCTTTTCAACTTGCGGGCGGCCGGGGGCAGCGCTCCCCGGAAAAAGCGCGGCCACACGCTGCCGGACAGCCGATCATCGCTTCAGCTTACGGCGCCGTGCTGTCTATGTGGGCGTTGTTGTGCTGTCCAGCCCTGCCTGAGAGGCTGAAACCTCGGCCGCCGGTCAGGCAGGCCGGGACCGCGGATGCGGGGGCACCCCCCGCACCCCCTTTGCAGGGGGCCCTCAGCATCCCAGCACGCCGGCTGCCCTCGTTGTGACCGGCACCCTCGCACCGCCAGGCGACTTGACAGCCGACTCACCCCACTTCTATACTCGACATATGACGCTGCGAGCGATTTTGCGCTATCTCCTCCTGGCATGCATGATCCTGGCAGGCATCAGCGTGCCTGCTGCATCCGCACACGCCCAGGGAGATCCGCCGCGCTTCAATCAACAAGGTCTCGACTCCCTGGTACGGGCCATCATCGAGCGCATGAGCGTGGAGCAGCGTGTGGGACAACTTTTCCTGGTCACCTTCGCGGGCAACGACACCGGCCCCAATAGCGATGTGGCCCGCCTGGTGCGTGACCTGCATGTGGGTGGCGTAGTCCTCCTCAATGAGAACGGGAATTTTCGCAACGAAGGGGATACGCCCGCCCAGGTGCTCAGCCTGAGCAATGACCTACAGACTTTCGCCTTCCGCGACCTGGAAACCCCCATCATCCTGGAGGACGGCCGCCTGAATCCCGAAGTGGTCACTGCTGACGAGATCCCCGGTCTCCCCCTCTTCATCGCCATCGAGCACGAGGGCGACGGTTATCCCTACACCCGCTTGATCAACGGCTTTACGCCCATCCCCAACAACCTGGCCATTGGCGCCACATGGCAGCCCGACTACGCACGCCAGGTGGGAGAAGTGGTGGGGCGGGAGTTGGCCGCGGTGGGGGTGAACCTCTTGCTGGGGCCGTCGCTGGATGTGCTCGATAACCCACGGCCCGAACTGCAAGGCTACCCGGGTACCCGCACTTTCGGCGGCGATGCCTTCTGGGTCGCCAAGATGGGTCAGGCCTATATCCAGGGGGTGCACGAAGGCTCGCAGGGCCGGGTTGCCACGGTGGCCAAGCACTTTCCCGGCCAGGGGGCCAGCGATCGCCGGCCCGACCGCGAGGTGGCCACCGTGCAGAAACCCCTTTCGGCGCTGCAGCAGGTAGAGTTGGTGCCCTTCCGCGCCGTGACCGAAGAGGCCCCCGTGCCCGAGGCCAGCACTGATGCGCTCATGACCTCGCACGTGCGCTACAAGGGCTTCCAGGAGAATCCCCGTCAGCTCACGCCGCCCATTTCGCTGGCACCGGAACTGCAGACCATCATGTCCGGCTTCAACAACTGGCGCAGCAGCGGCGGTCTGCTCGTCTCCGATGCTCTGGGCGTCCGTGCCCTGAAACGCTACTACCAGGCCACCGAGCCAGACCGGTTCCCCACCCGCCGCGTGACTCAGGACGCCTTCATCGCCGGCAACGACCTGCTCCTCCTCTCCCAGTTCGACCGCGAGGGGATCTGGAGTGTGCAGCTGGCCAACATGGAAGACGCCATTAACTTCTTTCGCCAGAAATATGAAGAGGACCCGGCTTTTCGCGCCCGCGTAGATACCTCCCTGCGCCGCATTATCCGACTGAAGATCAAGCTATATCCTCACTTGAGCTGGGCCGAGACGCAGCGCAACCCGGAAGACCTGCCCGCCGCCCTCAACCAGGCCCCCGACCTGGTGGCCCAAATCGCGCGTGACGCCAGCACCCTCATCTTCCCCGGTGCCACCGAGATCGCCGATCGCCTGCCCAGTCCTCCCCTCCCCGATGAGCGCGTCCTCATCTTCACCGATACCCGACCCGTGACCGACTGCCCGGACTGCCCCCCCGTTCCCAGCATTCCCGTCGACGCCATCGAACAGATCGCTTTGCGCCTCTACGGACCCGAGGCCAGCGATCAGGTCAATCCCGATCTCATCGACAGCGCCAGCTTCCAGGAACTCGACCTGCTCCTCCGCGAGCTCGAGAACCCGGACCTGGCCCAGAGCGGACAGGCGCTCGCGCGGGACCGTTTCGAGCAACTCAATCAACTCATCGAAGACGCCAACTGGCTTGTCTTCGCCATGCTCGATGTCGATGCCCAGACCGAACCCAGTTCGGCCGCGCTCAAACGCTTCCTGGACCAGCGGGTGGAGATCCTGCGGGACAAGAAGATCATCGTCTTTGCTTTCAACGCACCTTACTTCCTTTCGGACACCGAGATCGGCAAGCTCACGGCCTACTACGGACTCTACAGCAAAGTCGCGCCTTTTCTGGAGACGGCCGTGCGCACGCTCTTCCGCGAATTCACACCGGCGGGCACCCTCCCGGTCAGCGTGGTCGGCGTCAACTACGACCTGGATCCCCTCTGGGGTTTCACCATTGACACTTTGTACTGGCGCGACTTGTGGACCTTGAACAGCGAATGGGTGG